>JAZSMV010000024.1:0-7733 GCA_045536065.1 Eubacteriales bacterium
GAGCCTCCTGTCGAGCCGGAGCCTCCTGTCGAGCCAGAGCCTCCCGTAAAGCCCGATGACGGAACGCAAGGAATTATTTACAAACCCATCCGATTAAACAATACCGATGGCTATTGTGTATCAAGTATTGGAAGCTGTACTGATAAGGAAATAAAAATTCTCGATTTTTATAACGGTCAGCCTGTGATTGCTATTGGGCAAAACGCTTTTGCAGGATGTCAGCAAATCACAAGCGTTAACCTGCCGGATAGCATCATCGAAATCCGAGATTTCGCTTTCTCCGCTTGCTCTAATCTTACAAGTATAAATATTCCAAGCTCCGTAAAGAAAATAAATAAATACTCATTCTACGGTTGTGAAAGCCTCACAAGCATTACACTTCCCGACAGCATCGAAACAATAGACCAACACTCATTTATCTCCTGCACCGGTCTTACGAGCATTAATATTCCGGGAAACGTTACCCATATTGGAAATATGGCGTTCAAAGACTGCACAGGGCTTGTAGAAGTAACACTTAATGAGGGTCTGAAGGTTATCGGAGACTCTGCGTTCCGAGGCTGCTCCAGCCTTTTGGAAATTTCCATACCAAGCAGTGTAAATCTTATTAACAACTTTGCCTTCTACGATTGCACAAGCCTCAAGAGTATAGTTCTACCAGAATCCTTAAAGGAAATCAGCGCTCTTTGTTTTATGAATTGCACCTCTCTTGAGAATGTTGAGATTCCCGAATCGATTACGTCAATCAGAGCCAATGCCTTTGAAAATTGTCAAAGTCTAAAGAGCATAGCACTGCCGGATTCTATAACAGAAATCGAATCTTTAATATTCTCAGGTTGCACCTCTCTTACGAGCGTAACAATTCCGAATAAGGTTGATAAAATTAATTATATGACATTCAAAAACTGCACGAGCCTTGAAAGTATTACCCTGCCAAAATCTATAACCATGATCGAAACTCAGATCATCGAGAACTGCACCGCTCTTGCAGAGATACACTACGACGGCACCGTTGAAGAGTGGAACAGCATATCAAAGGTCGAAACCTGGGACGAAAATACCGGAGAATATAAGATTATTTGTACCGACGGCGAGATTGCCAAGGACGGAACCGAAACATATTATAATAATCAATAACATCATCTTTACGAGCGGCCGCATTTGCGGTCGCTCTTTTTTTGCCTGCGCAAAGCGGAGGAGCAATGCTCTCCCCCCTACTTTCCGAAGGCTAGCGTCACTTGCCAAAGTCTAAATGGTTTGAGGCTCCAACACCGAGATCCTTCGCTCCACCGAAATAGTCTCCGAGAAAACCAACTACCGCTCAGGATGACAGTGTTCGAAAGGAAGCCTTTTCATATCAAAAAATCTAAGAAAATCAAAATTTCGATAATCGGTGATTTTAGGCGGATTTTTTGCAAATTAGCAATATGATGTTTTTTGCCCGTTTTTTTTATTTATTTTGCACAAGGGTTTGGCTTATTTTTTGCGTTTTATTAAATATTTTGAAAAAAGGTAATTGTTTTTTATTTTTTCTTATGCTAAAATGTATTTGTGGAAATATATAAAAAAATGATTTTCAGGAGGCACTTCACATGAAAAATGTTAAGATGGAAAAAATACTTGCCATCACTCTGACAATGGCTATGCTCTTGTCTATGGTGCTTGTATTTACTGTTTCCGGTAACGCTAACGCAAACGGAAATCAGTACACCCTTGACACAGCCGATCTCCATCCCTTCGCAGCAGGCGCAAAGGCAGACGGTGATTACGAAAAGGCTGGAACCGACAATTACTTTACCGTTTTCTACAGTGAAAAGGTAAAGATCGAGACCAATGAAAAATCCTTCAGCGACGGAGAAGCTTGCACTCAGCGTATTGCCTGGGGTGCAAAGACCACCATCGGTGATGACATTCTCAACGCTGTTAAGATCAAGACTCAGGGCTCTGCTACCGTTAAGCTCTGGTGGGTTGGCGGTGATTCCGGCAGACAGCCCGCTATCTTTGACGCAGAGGGCAACGTTGTTTCCAAGTACGAGGGAACAACCGTTAAGAACGAGCTCTACATCTCCGAGCTTTCTGTTTCCGAGGCAGGTATCTATTACATAGGTAACCTTTCGGGCAGCAACTACTTCTACAAGCTTCAGGTTACCGATAATGCAGACGGTGCTCCCGCAGGCGACCGTGCGGCTTGGGCTGACGTTGCAGCTCCCTCTATCTCCTCCGCTCTCGACAACGGCGCAGGCAAGATCGAGGTAAACATTGACGCACTTATCGGTCACGACGGCGCAGACGAGCTTCTCGTTCACATGTATAGTGGCGAAGAGCTTATCGCTACCAGAGGCTCTGTTACCGAAAAGAGCTCTCACAAGATCCTCTTCACTCCCGAGAACTCCGGCACATATACCTTCAAGGCTGAGCTTCTCCGCAGTGGTGAGGAAAGCAAGTACAGCGAAACTAAGGACACAGCCTTCGTTTACGTTCTTGAGGCCCCCTACCTCACCAGCGCTACCAGTGCAGGCGGCGGTAAGATCGAGATCAAGTGGAACTACGTTCACGAGGCTGAGAGCTATAACATCTATCAGGACGGTGTTAAGATCGACACCATCGATGCAGGCTATCTCTCCTACACCGCAACCGGCCTTACTATCGGTCAGGAATACTCCTACGTAGTAGCGGCAGTTCGTGGCAGCGAGGAGGTTAAGTCCACTTCCCTTTCCACCCTTGCATCCCAGGATGCAAAGCGTGAGTGGGGCTTCACCGTTTACGGTCCCTCCACCAGCGAGGACAAGTGCGGCTATGAAGGCTCTGTAAACGATGATGGATACGTTACCGTATATTCCGAGGGTAACGGCGGTAAGATCCAGCCTACCTCTGTTGATGGTCTTGCGTTCTACTATACCGCAATTCCCACCGAGTATAACTTCACTCTTCGTGCAAAGGTTTCTGTTGATTCCTGGACCCTTTCCAACGGTCAGGAGGGCTTCGGTCTTCTTGTTACCGACCGTCTTGGCACAAATGGCGACAAGGGTAACTTCTGGAACAACTCCTACCTTGCAGGCTCTACCAAGATCGAGTATAAGTACAACTCCGACACCGATGAGATCATCGACAACAAGGTTGTTGACTCCTCTCTTAAGAAGATCTCCATGAAGCTTGGTATCGGCGTAGTTTCCAGAACCGGTGTTACCAAGGATAACCTTGATCTCTTCCAGGCTCAGGATACCGAGACAATCAACCAGAACTTCGTATACCGCTACTATCCTCTTGAGAGAAGCGGCGCTGACTTAACCAGCGAGAGCGGTACATACAATATTATCGGCAACTACACCGATAAGCCCGCAGGCAGCTTTGATGACATCTTCCTCATCACCGAGTACATAATGGAGATCCAGAAGAACAACTCCGGTTACTTCATTACCTACTACGCAGATGACGGCGAGACCGTTATCGCACAGAAGAAGTACTACGATCCCGATGCCCTCAGCATGATCGACGAGGACTACGTATATGCAGGCTTCTTCGCAGCAAGAAACGCAAGAATCACCTACTCTGACGTTACTCTTACCACCATTCTCGCATCCGAGGATGCAGAGCGTGAATATCCTCCCACAACCTACGTAACTCCTACCGTTACCGTTAACTCCGGTACTGTGACCACCAAGGAGGACTATGAGCTTATCGTTGACGTAAACGTTGACGGCTACCTTACCGTCAGATACAACGACCAGGTTATCGTTGAAAATGAAGAGGTTACCGTTTACGATAATTACAGATTCAGAACCGACCTTGAGCTCTTCGATTACGGGGAGAATCCCATTAAGATAGAGTTCACTCCCGATCCCTATCAGGATCTTGGCGAGTACGTAGAGCTCTCCAGCAAAAGCACCATTCACGTAACCCATAACGTTCAGTTTAACAAGGGTAACTATCACAGAAAGACTATATACGTTTCTCCCGACGTTTATGCTTACACTACAACAGCAGACGGTACGAGAGAGAATCCCTTCGATATCTTCACCGCTCTTGAGAACGCATATCCCGGTCAGACCCTTATCCTTATGGAGGGTACCTACAAGCCCGGTGCGGCTCTTAAGATCCAGAGAGGTATGGACGGTACCGAGGATGCTATGATCAGACTTATCGGCGATCCCGAGGCCAAGACCCGTCCTGTAATCGACTTTGAGGGTCTGTATAGCGGCTTTACCATCGGCGGCGACTACTGGTACTTCTACGGCTTCGACGTAACCGGCTCTCTTAATATGCAGAAGGGTATTCAGGTTTCCGGTAGCTACAACGTGCTTGACAACATCCACACCTACTACAACGGTAACACAGGTATTCAGATCTGCCGTCTTGCAGGCGCTGATCTCTTCGAGGATTGGCCCAACTACAACCTTATCCTTAACTGTACCTCCTACTGCAACTTCGACTCCGGCTTTGAGGATGCAGACGGCTTCGCAGCGAAGCTCACCGTAGGCGAGGGCAACGTATTCGACGGTTGTGTTTCCTACAACAACGCAGACGACGGTTGGGACCTTTATGCAAAGGTTGAGACCGGTGCTATCGGAGCAGTTACTATCCGCAACTGTATCTCCTTCGATAACGGTCACGTTCCCGGCTACAATAAGACCGGTAACGGCAACGGCTTCAAGATGGGTGGCGAGAGCATCAGCGGTAAGCACGTGCTTGAGAACTCTATTGCATTCAACAACCTTGCAAAGGGTATCGACAGTAACTCCTGCCCCGACGTAAGAGTATATAACTGCATCAGCTTTAACAACGGATCCTACAACGTAGCGCTCTACACCAACAATGCTGCCAACACAGCCTTCATCGCTAACGGTATCATCTCCTTCAGAACCGAGCATACCGATATTAGAGAAGAGCTTAAGGGCAAGGGCACACAGGTTGCAGGCGATTACATCAACAACACCACCTACTACTGGGATGAGATCAACGGAGTTTGCGAAAACTTAAGCGGCGAGAAGATCACCGCTGATATGTTCGTAAGCCTTGAGTATACCGGCTGGACCAGAAACGAGGACGGCACTATTAACCTTAACGGCTTCCTTGAGATCAAGGACAACGTTCCCGAGGCTGTTTCGAACTGCAAGCTCGGCGGTCAGGCATCTGCAGAAATCATTCTTGAAGAGGACGAGGAATGTACCTTCAGCAAGAGCTGGGTAAGAAATAACAACTTCGCTCACTGGCACGAGTGCGAGTGCGGCAACAAATCTCATGTTGAGGAGCACGACCTCATCTGGATCATCGACAAGAAGCCTGAGGGCAACAAGAACGGATCCAAGCATCAGGAATGTACCATCTGCGGATACAAGAAGGCGTCTATCACCATCTATCCCGAAAATCAGAATCCTACTACTCCCGATGATGAAGTTGATCCCAATCCTCCCACACCTCCCACCGACGTTCCCGACGTTGACGACGAGCCCGTAGAGGAGCTTAACTTCTTCCAGAGGATCTGGCAGGCAATTCTGAACTTCTTCAGAAATCTGTTCGGTCTTAACAAGGATGAGTAAGTCTTGAGCTGAATTAACAAAACAAAAAACAAAGACCCGAGATGAAAATCTCGGGTCTTTTTATGTGAAAATCACGGCTTTTGCAAGCTTTGATTTACAATATTCGCATTTTTGTCTTAAGAAAGCACAATAAAGATGACAACCGACAGCACAAGCGCTACCGAGCCAACGATAAGAATGATCCTTGTATTCTTGTTGAAGTTAAGGCTTGCTGTCTTGGTCTTGATCATTCCCGCCCCCGAGAGCGCCGCCAGAACAGGCTTGTAAAGCATAATAGTTACTGCGGAGTTAAGCAGAGCCTTTGCAAAATTGAAGGGCAAAAGCACCTTGGGAAGCAGATCGATAACCATCTCCACCGCCTTTTCCTCAGGCATACCCACAACCTTGTGAAGATATATGGGGGTTACGAAGTTGTTGAGAAGAAGCATTACGCCGGTAGTGGCAACCACTGCGGAAAGCAGAGAGATAAGCGCACCGTTAACCGTTCTCAGCTTCTTGTAGATCAGCGATGCGGTAAGTGTAAACACCGCAGAGGAGGCAAAGTTCATAATCAGACCGTACCAGCCGGTAGTGCTGAAGGTAAGGAACTCGATAAATGCCGCCAGAAGCGCAATTATTACACCAGAGATGGGGCCGTAAATGAAGGACGCAATGGCGATAACCGCATCCTTTACGTCAAGCGATAGAAATCCCGCAATGGGCGGAATGACATTCAGCACGAACGCCACAATGACAGAAAGTGCCGAGAAAATTGCTATGCCTATAACCTTTTCAAGCAAGGCCTTGTTATTACTTTTTAAATTTGACATTATATTTCCTTTCTCACAAATGAGGGGAAAAATAAAAGCCTCGGACAGAATTCCGAGGACAGAAAATCGCATTTTTGGTCAGTGCGTAACGATATACGCCAACCTAAAATACGGTCAACTTTCTTTTATCATCCGGACTTTACCGTCGGTCAAGGAATCTCACCTTGTCGGGAGCATCGTTACCAATGCTCTTCGCAGACTTTACTGCCGGTATGGAATTACCCTCTTGAAACATAGTCGTACTGTTCGCAAGGACAGGCCTTACTCTCATTACTCCTTGTTTCTGCGCATTCGCTGCGCCAAAAACGATTATTAACCGTTTTTGTCGGCTCACCAATCCCCAAAGAATAGATTGTATTTAATTATATAGAACATTAAGTATTTTGGGTAGTCTGCTTGCAGACCGCTCCCAATACCAAACGGGAGCGCCAAAATACACCGAGAAGCCGCACTATGTTAGAACTAATAAACCGCTTCTCCGGCTGCCGGTATTGAATTACCCTCTTGAAACATAGTCGTACTGTTCGCAAGGACAGGCCTTACTCTCATTACTTCTTGTTTCTGCGCATTCGCTACGACAAAAACAGTTATTAACTGTTTTCGTCTGCTCACTGCATTCTGAATTCTGCATTCAAAAAGCTTTTTCAGGCGGACGAGCAATGCTCGCCCCTACGTAATACCATTTTTGCACGTTGCGAATTAAAAGTTTTTAAAATGCCCTGATGCCTTGATAGACACCAGGGCAATTCAAAACCTAGTTAAAGATATTAATCTTTAATTAAATTACTCCTGAATATCAGCTACAACGCCGGAACCTACGGTTCTACCACCCTCACGGATAGCGAAACGAAGACCCTTCTCGCAAGCGATAGGAGTGATAAGCTCAACGTTCATGTCAACGTTGTCACCAGGACGGCACATCTCAACGTCAGCGGGAAGGTTGATAACACCGGTAACGTCGGTAGTTCTGAAGTAGAACTGAGGTCTGTAGCCGGAGAAGAAGGGCTTGGAACGGCCGCCTTCCTTCTCGGTAAGAACGTAAACCTGACCTACGAACTTGGTGTGGGGGTTGATGGAGCCGGGCTTACAAAGAACCTGACCTCTTTCGATCTCGTCCTTAGCGATACCACGGAGGAGCGCACCGATGTTGTCACCAGCCTCTGCCTGGGGCAGCAGCTTGTGGAACATCTCAACACCGGTAACGGTGGTGGAAGTCTTTTCGTCGGACAGACCAACGATCTCAACAACGTCACCAACCTTAACGGTACCTCTCTCAACACGACCGGTAGCAACCGTACCACGGCCGGAGATGGAGAAGACGTCCTCGACGGGCATCAGGAAGTCCAGATCAGCCTGACGCTCGGGCGTAGGAATGTAGCTGTCAACT
>JAZSMV010000016.1:0-5286 GCA_045536065.1 Eubacteriales bacterium
AAAACTCTTAATAAGAGTTTTTAGCCTGAAGACCGAAGGCCTGTCTTGAGGTCTGTCCCGTTCCCGCTCAACAAAAAAGAGACCAACCTTTTGGTTAGCCTCTTTTATGTTGGTGCGGGAAACGGGACTTGAACCCGTACATCAAAGATACACGCCCCTCAAACGTGCGCGTCTGCCGATTCCGCCACTCCCGCAAGCGCTTTATTATTATAAAGCATAAAGATCAATTTGTCAAGCCTTTTTTAAAAAAAGAATAAAAATTTTATTTTATTCTGCGGTTTGCCTTTTTTCCATTCTTCGCCAGCTGATAAACCCATATATATCGTTGGCTAAAAATACGCCAAAGCAGGCGACGGTAGAGACGTATTCAGGATTTTCTATGGATGCCAGCACCCACAGTACGACCAAAACCACGTCATTTGCCGCATAGGCAAGAGCATAGAAGGGGCTACGTCTTGCAGTAAGGTATACCGCAAGAAAGCTGGAGGTTACCGACAGACTGCTTATTAAGAGATTTGCCGTTCCGAAGGCAGCGAGAATATAGTAAAATGCTACCGTTACAGGAACTGACACAGCAAACATAAAGATCGTTTCCTTAATGCCTATCCTATTTACCTTTACTTCCGCACGATTGCCCTTAAAGGGATTTCTAAGCCAGCTGATAAGAGCAAATATCGCCATAGGTCCTGTCATAAACACGTAGGTCAGCACCTCGCCGTAGTAATCGCATGAATAGGCGATAACGCCGTACATTATGCAGAATATTATCATCAGCACCTGACCGAAGGGATTACCCTTTGCGGAATAGATCAGAGCCGTAACGCCTATAAGCGATGAGGCGAGGGAAAAGTAATCCTTTTCAGGCGTAAAAATAAACGAAACAACGATCAACACCATAGATGACAGCCAGATCGTCCACTCTAATCTTGTAAAATATGTGATAACACGCTTAAATTTATCCATAATTCTCCTGAAAAAAGCATCCGCCAACACATCTTCTAAGACCTAACGATGTGTAAACGGATGCTTTTTGCATCGCTACCCGGTGGCAGCTTGATTGTTTTTGTTGATTATATTATTAAATGACTGATTTGTCAAGCATCAGAATGCCCATTCGCCCTTACGGAAGATAGCAACCTCTCTGCCGTCCTCGCAGATAGCGGTGATGTCCATATCCTCGGTGCCGATCATAAAGTCCTCGTGCATAAAGGAATCGTTGATTCCCATATCGTGAAGCTCTCCCTCGGTGTACTTTTCGTAATCCTTGATAACGTTGGTAAAGCCTCTGCCGAGAGCAAGGTGGCAGGCTGCGTTCTCATCAAAGAGAGTGTTATAGAACAGCAGACCGGACTCGCGGATGGGAGAGGAGTAGGGAACAAGCGCAACCTCGCCGAGGTAGGAAGCACCCTCGTCCATAGAGATCATCTCACGGAGAAGAGCTTCATTCTTTTTTGCGCCAACGTCAACAGCCTTACCGCCCTCGAACTTAACCCAAAACTCGTCAATAAGCTGACCGCCGTAGGAGAGGGGACGGGAGGAATAAACGATACCGTCTGCATCACCCTTTCTGGGAGAGGTAAACAGCTCCTCGGAGGGAATGTTGGGGTTGTAGTAAACGCCTCTGCCGAGAGTCTCCTCGCCGCCTGCCATAAAGATAGCATTGGGAAGCAGACCTACTCTGAAATCGGTGCCGCTTGCAGACTTGTACTTAAGCTCCTTGATGCCAAGGGAGTTCATATATGCGCATTTGTTGGCAAGATTTTCGTTGTGGAGTCTCCACGCCTCAATAGGATCCTCGTTCACACGGGATGTGGAGAGAATAGCCTCCCACAGCTTCTCCATAGCAACGCTGGCTCTCTCGCCGGGGAATACCTTCTTTGCCCATTCCTTACCGGGAACGGCAGCGATACACCACTGATACTTGTTTTCCATCTTTGTTCTGATGGGCTTGATGATCTTAGATCTTGCCGCCATGGACTTTGCCATCTTCTTCTGGTTAATGCCTGCAAGTCCGTCAGGGTCGTCACTGATAAGATGGATCATACAGGGAAGAGTCTCTGCTCTGTGCTCAAGTCTTTCAACCTGCCACTTTTCAACGGTTGCGAGAACCTTGTCGGAGCAATATCTTACGTGCGCCTTGGTAAGAGGCTGATAATGCCAGTCAACGCTGACCTCCTTTGCTCCTGCCTTGTAGCACTCCTCAACAACCATTTTTACAAATTCGGGCTGATCCAATCCTGCATTGATAACAACCTCCTGGCCCTTCTGTACGTTTACACCGCAGCGAGCAATGAGATTTGCATATTTTCTAAGTCTTGTTTTATTCATTTTAATTACTCCTTAAAGATTTTTCAATACGTTGATAAGATATTCATACACCCTGTTGAAGGAGGGAAGTGAAAGTCGCTCCTCGGGGGTGTGAATGTCGTGGTTATCGGGTCCGATGGATACACAGTCAAGGCCGTACATTTTATCGGAGAATATTCCGCATTCAAGACCTGCGTGTATGGTTACAACGGTAGCATTCTTGCCGTACATATCCCTGTAAACCTCGCACATTACATCACGGAGTCTGGACTCCTTGCGGTATTCCCATGCGGGATATTCGCCACGGACACCGACGCCGGCGCCGTGCTTTGCGGCGATTTCCTTGATCAAAGCAATAAGCTTTGCCTTTTCTTCACCTACGGCGCTTCTTACCGAAATTGTAAGGTTGAGGTCGTTATCCTTGATAGAGATAATACCCATATTGAGAGAGGTCTCGACAAGTCCCTCGATATCCTCGCTCATTCTTGTAACGCCGTTAGGCATTTCGTTAATAAGCGAAATGATATTTGCGCTATCATCGACGGAAAGAAGTCTTGCAGAGGTAAGGTTCATCTCAACGTGGAAGGTCGCATCGCTCTCCTCCTCGGGCAGCGATTCCTTAACCGAATTGATAACCTGGCTGATCTCATAGATAGAGGATTTGGTAGTGAACATAACAACCGAATCGCTGGGGATTGCATTATCTGCGCTTCCTGCCTGAGTTCTGCCGATTCGTACCTTTTCAAGCTTCGAAAGTATTTCTGCCGTGATTTTTATAGCGTTTGCACGATTTTTGTGAATTTCGACTCCGCTGTGTCCGCCCTTAAGACCGCTGACATAAAGAGTATAAATCTGTCCGATGTGGGTTTTAGGCTTAACTAAAAGATTAATATCAATTCTGCCACCGCCTGCACATCCCGCAGTGAAAATACCCTCCTCGTCGGAGTCAATATTTATCAGCATTCTGCCACGGAGAATGCTTGTGTCAAGAGCGGTAGCACCGATAAGACCGGTCTCCTCGTCAGAGGTGAATACCGCTTCAAGCTCGGGGTGAGCGAGATCATTCGAGTCGAGAATTGCCATAGCGTATGCCATGGCAACACCGTCGTCTGCGCCAAGGGTAGTGCCGCTTGCACGGAGATAATCTCCGTCACGGTAGAGCTGAAGTCCCTCCTTCTCCATATTGATAGTGCAGTCGGGATTTTTGAGAGCTACGATATCGGTGTGCCCCTGAAGAATAACGCCGGGATGATCCTCATAACCGGGTGTTGCAGGCTTTCTGATAATTACGTTGTCGCTTGCATCACGGTAAACCTCGAGATTTCTTTGTCTTGCAAAATCTACAAGGTAATCTGCAATAGCCTTTGTGTTACCCGAGCCACGGGGAATTTTTGAGAACTCCTCGAAAAAGCCTAAAGCCTTTTCAGAGGAAGGAAAATCACTGAAATTTAACATAATATCTCCTTTTTTCTAGCATATACATCTATTCTACAACAAAGTTTAAAGATTTTCAAGCAGAAAGTTGACTTTTTTATCTAAAAGTAGTAAAATATATTTAATATTCAATTTGCGAGGTTGTTTTATGTCTAAAATAAATGAACTTTTGACCTTTATTAAAAAATCTCCCACAGCTTATCATACCGTTGATACAATTAAAGCAGAGCTGCTTTCCGCAGGCTTTACCGAGGTTTATGAAAGCGAGCCCTCGGCATTCTCCGATGGAGGAGACCATTTCGTTATCCGTGGCGGCTCGTCTATAATCGCCTTCAAGGGCAGAGCGGATAAGGGCGGCTTTATGATTGCCGCATCTCACTCTGATTCTCCCTGCTTCAAGGTAAAGGATGAGCTCTCGGGTGCAAGCTATACAAGGCTTGCCACCGAAAAGTACGGTGGAATGATCCATTACACCTGGCTTGACCGACCTCTTTCGGTAGCAGGCAGAGTCGTTATAAAGACTGATGAGGGTGTAAAGATCAGACTTGTTAATATTGACAAGGCGGCGCTTACCATTCCCAGTGTTGCGATCCATCTTAACAGAGCGGTTAATGAGGGTTATAAGTTTAACCCTGCCACCGACCTTCTTCCTCTCCTCGGAACCTCCGAGGTAAAGGGTGCTCTTATGCAGGCGATAGCCGATCAGGCGGGGGTAACTACCGATGAGATAATCTCCCACGATCTCTTCCTCTACAATGCAGAGGAGGGCAGAGTTATAGGAATTAACGACGAGCTTGTGCTTTCCCCAAGACTTGACGATCTCGGCTGTGCATACGCTTCGATGAGAGCTTTTCTTGATGCTCCCATAGGTGATAATTCTATTTCCGTTCTTGCAGTATTTGACAATGAGGAGGTTGGCTCCGAGACAAAGCAGGGCGCCGCTTCTACCTTCCTTGATATGACCCTTCGTGCTATTGCAGGCAGCGAAGAAAAGTATTCTGCCTTGCTTTATCATTCGTTTATGGCAAGCGCAGACAATGCTCACGCTGTTCATCCCAATCACCCCGAGCTGTCAGACAGCACTCACGCTCCTACTCTCGGCAGAGGCGTGGTGGTAAAATATAATGCAAATCAGCGCTATACCACCGATGCAATCTCTTACGGAATTTTTGAAACACTTGCTGACCGTGCAGGTATCAAGCTTCAGAAGTTTTCTAACCGTGCGGATATGGTAGGGGGCTCCACTCTCGGCTCTATCTCCAATACCCGTGTATCTGTTTCAACCGTCGATATCGGACTTCCTCAGTTGGCTATGCACTCGGCAAATGAAACAGCAGCGGTAAGCGATCTTTCTGATATGGTTGCCGTTCTCACCGAGCTTTACTCCTCGCACATCATCAAGTCTGACGACGAAATTACAGTTATTAAATAAACAATCAAAAGGCGACGGAAAATCCGTCGCCTTTTCTTTTACATCATCTTTTTTGCAAAATCGCAGATGAGCTCTGCCAAGTCGGAGGCCAAGCGGTCTTAGGAAGACAACAC
>JAZSMV010000075.1:0-23719 GCA_045536065.1 Eubacteriales bacterium
TCTCGACATTGCACTTGTATCGCAAGTGCGAAGGTTCGCATATCCCACGCAGCCGTGAGGAGCTGGCTCATCTAAGGCAAGTGCGGATATCTTCGCGTACAGCGAATATCCTCCAATTGTATGACATCCCTTGCGGATGTCATTCTCTTTTCTCTTATGGCTCGCCCTGTTCGGACTCGACATTGCACTTGTATCGCAAGTGCGAAGGTTCGCATATCCCACGCAGCCGTGAGGAGCTGGCTCATCTAAGGCAAGTGCGGATATCTTCGCGCACAGCGAAGGAGCGAAAGCTTAAAGAACTCTTCTCCACCCCATAAACAAAGAAGGACACCCAAAGGTGTCCGTCTTTTCTTATTTTTACTTAACTACAATATTAATGATCTTGCCAGGAACAACGATTTCCTTAACGATAGTTTTGCCATCAAGTGCGGCGGCAATCTTCTCGTCCGCCTTAACGATCGCAAGCACCTCGTCCTTTGTAGCAGCCTTTGCAATAGCGATAACGTTACGAACCTTACCGTTTACCTGAATGGGCATCTCAATAACGTCATCTACGCACTTGCTCTCGTCATATACGGGCCAAGGCTCGTAAGCGATGGACTCGTTGTGACCAAGAATCTGCCACATCTCCTCGCCAACGTGAGGAGTGATACAGGAGAGCATCTTGATAAAGCCCTCGGCATATTCCTTGGGACAGGAGCCGTTCTTATAAACCTCGTTTACAAAGACCATCATCTGTGCGATAGCAGTATTGAATCCGAGTGTCTCAAAGTCACCCGTAACCTTCTTTACTGTCTGATGATAAAGCTTAGTAAGCTTTCCGTCGTCAGTCTCGGTAATATTGCTCTGCTCGGTGAAGAAGTTCCATACACGGTTGATGAACTTTCTCGCACCTGCAACAGCGGTAGAGCTCCAAGGCTTGGAAACCTCAAGGGGACCCATAAACATCTCGTAAAGACGAAGTGTATCGGCGCCATAATCACGTACTATATCGCTGGGATTTACTACGAACTCAGGGAATCTCTTACCCATCTTGATACCGTTCTCGCCAAGGATCATACCCTGATGAACAAGCTTCTTGAAGGGCTCCTTAACAGGAGAAACACCAATATCATAAAGGAAGTGAGTCCAGATTCTGGAATACATCAGATGTCCGACAGCGTGCTCGGGACCGCCAACGTAAAGGTCAACAGGAAGCCAGTGCTCAAGGAGCTTGGGATCGCAAAGCGCCTTCTCATTATTAGGATCGATATATCTCATAAAGTACCAGGAGGAGCCTGCAGATCCGGGCATTGTAGATGTCTCTCGGATACCCTTGATGCCGTTTTTATCATACTGCTTCCACTCGGTAGCATTTTCAAGAGGGGCCTTGCCGTTTCTTCCCTTATAATCCTCAAGCTCGGGGAGAATAAGAGGAAGCTCCTCATCGGGAAGGAACACGGTCTGACCGTCCTCAGTATAAACGCAAGGAACAGGCTCGCCCCAATAACGCTGACGAGCGAAGATCCACTCTCTGAAGTGATAGTTTACCTTTCTTCTGGCAACGCCCGCCTTCTCAAGCTTAACGGTGATAGCCTCCTTCGCCTCCTCAACGGTGAGACCGCTGAACTCCTCAGAGTTGATAAGCTTACATCCCTTTCCGAGATAATCCTGCTTTTCAAAGGCGCACTCGGAAACGTCACGTCCCTCGATAACCTGGATCATGGGAATACCGTGAGAGATAGCATACTCAAAGTCACGCTGATCGTGGCTGGGAACAGCCATAACCGCACCTGTACCGTAGTTTGCAAGCACAAAGTCACCGATAAATACGGGAACCTCCTTACCGTTTACGGGATTGATAGCATATACCCCCTTAAGAGGACAGCCGGTCTTGGATTTGTTAAGCTCGGTACGGTCCATATCACTCTTCTTGAGAGTCTCTGCAATATAAGCCTCAACTTCTGCTCTGTTCTCTACTCTCTCAAGAAGAGACTGTGTAATCTTTCCGTCGGGAGCAAGAACCATAAATGTTATGCCATAGATAGTTTCAATACAGGTAGTATAAATTGAGAACTCGCCGCCACCTACAAGCTTGAAGTCAACCTCAACGCCAGTGGACTTGCCGATCCAGTTACGCTGAATCTCCTTGGTGGACTCGGGCCAATTAATGTCGTTAAGACCGTCAAGAAGCTTCTCTGCAAAGGCGGGCTGATCAATAACCCACTGCATCATCATACGCTTCTCAACAGGATAGCCACCACGCTCGGACTTGCCGTCGATAACCTCGTCGTTGGAAAGAACGGTGCCAAGAGCCTCACACCAGTTAACAGGCATCTCTATACGCTTTGCATAGCCTGCCTCATAGAGCTTCTTGAAGATCCACTGCGTCCACTTGTAGAAGGAGGGATCAGAGGTAGCGATCATCTTAGACCAGTCGTAGTCAAAGCCAAGCTCACGAAGCTGTGCGGAGAAGGTCTTGATGTTCTCCTGGGTAAAGCCGTTGGGGTGATTACCTGTGCTTACGGCATACTGCTCGGCAGGAAGGCCGAAGGAATCGTATCCCATAGGATGAAGAACGTTATAGCCCTGCATACGCTTCATACGTGACATAATATCGGTTGCGGTATATCCCTCGGGATGTCCAGCGTGAAGTCCTACGCCCGAAGGGTACGGGAACATATCAAGTACATAATACTTGGGCTTGGAAAAATCCCAAACGTCAGTCTTGAAAGTTCCATTTTCTTCCCAATATTTTTGCCACTTGGCTTCAATATTAGAATGCTCGTAATTCATTGTCTATGTCCTCGATTCTTATTTCTTGTTAATATCAAATTTAGCATCAACCTCGGCTACAAGCTCGGAGATGTCAAGCTGACTTCCTTCGGGAAGATGTCTGTCAAGGTTGTAAAAATCACGGGATGCTCTGTCGAAAACGTTAACGATAACGTCACCGAAGTCAACCAGGATCCAGGTGTTACCACGTCTGCCCTCAATACGAAGGGGCGATCTGCCCATCTCGGAGAGCTTAACGTCAATATCGTCTGCAAGGGCCGCAACGTTAGAGCCCGAGCGACCTGTTACGTTAACATAAAAGTCTGTAACGCTGCTCTTCTCTCTTACGTCGAAAAGGGTTACATTAATTCCCTTCTTCTCAAGCAAAAGTTTAACCGCCTCACGGGCAACCTCGCCCGAATCAGCATTTCTTAAATCCTTAATATTTTCCATCTGTTACCTTTCTGATTTTGCCAGGACGACATCACGGGCAAGCTGGCTGTTTACGTGAAACGCCTTACCACGTGAGGTGAATTCCTTAATATTGTTATCAAGCGATCTTGCCACCGCTCTGTGAAGCGCATTAATGCACTCATCGGGATCGGTAAGATCATTCAGCTCGGCAAGAAAATCCTTGCGCAGATTAACGCAGTTATCGTAAGTTCTGCCCTCCTCGATATAGTCCGAGAGAAGAATTATCTCGTCAAGCACAGACATATCGGGTGAGCCTACGGTGTGATTTCTCACGGCTGAAAGAATACCGGGATCGGCAAACTCGGGATAGTCCTCGATCACCGCCAAAGGAGCGGTCACAGAGTGCCAGAGCGCAGGCTCATTTTTTTCGTATTCCGAAAGCTTGATATTATGGTGAATAATAAGCCCAAAGTGTTCTGCCTCGGAATATTCCTTGGAAATGTCGTGTAGCAGAGCCGCCGCACGAATTATATCAAGGCTGTCGGGCAGACATTTTTCGCCGATCCTCACTGCTATATTCTCCACTCCCAGAGTATGAGAAAAGCGTTTTTTTGAAAGTCTTTCCTCAATGCTACTGCGAAGCAGATCTATTTGTTCATTGGTGTACTTCATCACTTTGGAAGCTCAATGCGCTTCTTCTTTTCTGACTCCTTATACAGCACAAATCTTGAGCCAACGCAGGAAACAACGTCACATTCAATTACCTCTGCGATAATATTTGCCGCTTCCTTTGCGGTATATCCACTGTTCTCAAGAACTCTGGCCTTGATAAGCTCACGGGCCTCAAGCGCATTAAATATCTGATTACAAATTTCCTCGGTAATACCACCCTTTCCGATCTGGAAGATGGTATCGAGGCTTTGAGACTGAGCACGAAGAAATGCTCTTTGTTTACTAGTAAGCATAAATTTTCCTTAAATCAATTTTCTTCAAAGAGTGCGCCGGCAAATTCCTTTGCATCAAAGGGCTTCATATCGTCCACCTGCTCGCCAACGCCGATAAACTTAACAGGAATGCCAAGCTCCTTCTTAATGGAGATTACAATACCGCCCTTTGCGGTGCCATCAAGCTTGGTGAGAACAAGACCTGTGATCTTTGATGCCTCCTTGAACTCCTTTGCCTGATAAACAGCATTCTGTCCGGTGGTTGCGTCAAGAACGAGAAGAGTCTCCTTTGCCGCATCGGGAAGCTCACGGCTGATAACTCTGTCGATCTTTGCAAGCTCGTCCATGAGATTTTTCTTATTATGAAGTCTGCCCGCTGTGTCAACGATAAGCACGTCTGCACCACGGCTCTTAACTGCACTGATAGCATCAAAAACTACCGAAGCAGGATCGGCGCCTGCCGCCTGCTTAATAATATCAACACCTGCACGGTCGGTCCATACGTTAAGCTGCTCAGCAGCGGCAGCTCTAAAGGTATCAGCTGCTGCAACAACAACCTTTTTACCCTGTCTTTTTAATTCTGCCGAGATTTTTCCTATGGAAGTAGTCTTTCCTACTCCGTTAACACCGATCACGAGAATAACCGAGGGCTTGGTGGAAAGGTTAAGCGGCTCGTGCTCTCCGATCATTCTGCGGAGAATTTCGAACAGCTCGTGCTTTACCTCCGAGGGCTCCTTAATTCTCTTGTCCTTAACGGTATCACGAAGCTCGTCAAGAATCTCCTCAGTTGTATTTACGCCAATATCGGCGGAGATGAGAAGTTCCTCAAGCTCATCAAAAAGATCCTCATCAACTCGAATAAAGCTCTTGAAGAGCGCATCCACCTTGTCTACAATAGCAGATTTGGTCTTAAACAGACCCTGCTTTAATTTCTCAAAGAACCCCATCTAAAAGCTCCTTTTCTTTTCCAGCGATTTCGTTGACATTCAGCTCGATTGCCTGAGAGATACCTCTCTGGGGCATGGTAATACCGTAGAGTCTGTCGCCAATCTCCATAGTTCCTCGACGGTGAGTAATAAGAATGAACTGTGTACCGTCGTCGAACTTTCTAATATAGTCACCGAATCTGTATACGTTGACCTCGTCAAGGGCCGCCTCAATCTCGTCGAGAATACAGAAGGGCGTAGGATTAACCTTAAGTATAGCAAACAACAGTGCGATCGCAACGAAGGACTGCTCACCACCCGAAAGAAGCGAAAGATTCTTGATGATCTTTCCGGGAGGAGCCGCCTTGATCTCGATACCGGAGGTAAGAACGTCCTCGGGATCGGTAAGCGAAAGCTCTGCGTTACCGCCACCGAACAGCTCCTTAAAGGTGATGCCGAAGTTCTTGTTGATAGCCTCGAAGGCATCAATGAAGCTTGTACGCATCTCGCCCTCAAGTCTGCTGATAATATCAAGAAGCTCGGCGGAGGAGGCTGTAAGATCGTTATACTGACCGCTCAGTGCATCATATCTTGCCTTAACCTCTGCGTATTCCTCAATAGCGCCGGGGTTGTAGCCACCGAGAGCACGAAGTCTGTTTCTGCAGGAAACCTGTACCTGAGCAACCTCCTCACGATTCTCTGCCGTTACAGCAGGATAGCCGAAGCCGATCGCATCCTCATAGGTGATCTCATAGTCATCCCAGAGCTGAGAACCAAGCTTATCCTGTCTCTCAACAAGGGTATTAAGTCTGTTCTCGTTTCTGATATATGCCTCGTAATTAACCTGACGGGAGGAGTTCTTTTCCTTAAGTCGCTGACGGATATTGTTGATCTCACGCTCGAACTCATCGTTACCGCTTTCAACCTCAATTCGTTTCTGCCTTAAATTTTCCAGCTCTTCTTCAAGCTTTTTGCATTCAGCAGCATTTTCCAAACGGAGCGCACCAATGCCGTCACGCTGTGCGTTAAGCTCGTCGATACGGGCATTCTGATTCTCCTTTTCGGCAAGAACCTCGGCAATTCTCGAGTCGAGAGAAGCGATCATCTCCTCTGCACTGCGAATGCCTCCCATAATCTCGGCAGCTTTAATGCTGTACTCGTTAGCGTGCTGATTGCACTCGTCCTTCTTCTCGTCAAGCACGCCCATCTCGGCGCTTCTCTTGGATCTGAAGTCCTTGAGTGCGGCAATTCTCTCAAGATTAGCCTCGTACTCAGCCTCAAGGGATATAAGCTCCTCACCTTCCTTGGACTGCTGACCGATAATGCTGTCATAATCTGCACGAAGCTTTTCTATGATATCGTTATTTGCGTTAAATTTAGCGTTTGCGTTATCAAGGGCCGCAAACTGGGAACGGGAGAGTGTGAGAAGAAGCTCCTTCTCCTGCTCTGCATCACGAAGGATCTCACGGGCAGAGGCAATCTCCTTTTCTACCTCAGAAAGCGACTTTTCTGCAGTTGCAATCTTCTTTTCAAGGGCCTTAGCCTCCTCACGAAGCTCGTTTATGGTATTAAGTCTTGAAAGAATACCACTGTCACGCTTGGTGCTACCACCGGTAAAGGAACCTCCTGCGTTAATAACCTGACCGTCAAGCGAAACAACCTTTACTCTGTAGCGAAGCTGCTTTGCAGCCTTAGCCGCATTCTCGATAGTATCAAATACAAGCGTACGAAGAAGCAGCCACTCGATAACAGAGCGATACTCGTTATCCGATTTGACCAGCTTGTCTGCACGGCTTACGTAGCCCTCAAACCTTGCCGCCTCACGGATCTCGTCGGTCTCGCTAGCAGGTCTGATAGCGCTAATTGGATAGAAGGTTGCACGGCCTGCATTAGCCGCCTTAAGAGCGTTAATAGCCGCTGTTGCGGTATTCTCGTTCTCAACCACTATGTTCTGAAGACTTGCTCCGAGAGCAGTCTCGATAGCTGTAATATATTTCTTGTCAATGCTGATAAGAGAGGAAAGAGGACCGTAGATCTTACCCTTGCCAGTAAGTCTGCCGCCAAGGTATTCCTTCATAACGTACTTAACGCTCTCTGCATATCCCTCGAAGTGATCGTTCATACGCTGAAGCATCTCTGCACGCTGGCTTACTGTATCACGACGAAGCTTTGCATCGTTAAGCGAAAGAGTCATCTCGTCACGCTTGTCCGAAAGACTATTGATCCTCTCGGTAGCATCGGCAATTAATCCGTCCTTCTCGGCAATGCTTGCCTTAAAGCCGGATGCAGCTCTTTCACAACGCTCAGCCTCGGCAGAAAGAACCTTTGCCTCAGCCTCGTACTTCTTTATCTCGCTCTCAATATCATGTGACTTGTCACCGCCGCTCTGACGGGAGCTTTTAAGAACGTTGATTCTTACGTTAAGAGCAGAAGCGTTGTTCTCCTCGACGGTAAGCTCATCAAGTGCCTCCTCAAGCTGACGACGTGCCTCCTCGATCTGACCGATAAGACCCTGCTCCTCGGCAATAAGCTCAAGACGAGCATCCATTATTTCCTTATGCTCTGCCTCAATCTTTGCCTTTTTATCAAGATACTCACGCTTGTTTACCTCAAGAAGAGTTCTGCTGGTCTCAAGCTCGGAGATTCTGTGACGACAGCCTGCGATAAGCTCGGCAGAATGGCTGAAGTTGGTCTCTGCAACCTGAAGCGCATTATCAAGCTGATGAAGCTTATCAGTGGTCTCACGGATCCTGTCAAGCAGCTGCTCGGACATAGCCTTGCTCTGCTGTGCCTTCTCATAGAGATTCTCGTTCTGAAGCTCGAGATCGGCGATAACCTGATCGATGATCTCAAGGTCTCTTTGTGAAAGACGAAGCACCTTATCTGCCTCGGCAATATCCTCACGTATTTTCTTTGTATCAAAGAGCCAAAGCGATACGTCGGCTCTCTTCTTTTCCTCATAGAGCGCAAGCCCCTTACGAGCCTTCTCAGCCTCCTTCTCAAGAGGTCCCACACGTCCCTCAAGCTCAAGAAGAATATCTCTTACTCTATCAAGGTTGTCCTGAGTCTGCTTAAGCTTTCTCTCGGACTCCTCTTTTCTATGACGGTACTTGGATATACCTGCCGCCTCCTCAAAGATATTACGACGCTCGTCGCTCTTCTTGGAGATGATCTCTGCGATCTTGCCCTGACCGATAATTGAGTAACCCTCTCTGCCGACACCGGTGTTCATAAACAGTTCGTAAATATCACGCAGACGCTTGGGCTGACGGTTGATAAGATATTCGCTCTCGCCGGTACGGTAGTAACGTCTGGTAACCACAACCTCGTCAAACTCAGAGTCAAGTCTGTGGTTGGGGTCGGAGTTATCAAAGGTTACCGATACCTCGGCAAAACCCATAGGACGGCGATCGTCTGTACCTCCGAAGATAACGTCCTCCATTCTAGTACCACGAATATTACGGCTGGAAAGCTCACCGAGAACCCAACGCATAGCATCGGAAATATTCGATTTACCGCTTCCATTGGGGCCAACGATTACCGTTGCGCCACGCTCAAAGGAAAGAACGGTTCTGTTTGGGAAGGATTTAAAGCCATGAAGCTCTAATGATTTTAAATACATTTTATCTCTCCATTTTTGATTTCAAGTAAAATCCCGTATTCGGGAAGCGAATCATCCTCGGCAAAGCTGATATTCTTATATCTCTCTGAAAGTCTGATTCTGTTTCGCTTATGCTGGCCTATCGCCTTTGATAATTCGCCACGGCTGACATAAACCTTTATATTCTCATCTCCCGATAATTGGTTATCGGAAAGCATTTTGCAAATTTTATTGTAATAGACCTCACCGATCACAAGCTCGCCAAGCGAGGGGTGATTGGGTCCTGCAAGGTACTTGTCCTCGCTAGACAGATTCTCACTAGCCTGAAGTCCGATACGGATAACGTCGATGCCACTGTCAATAAATATCTCAAGAACTTTTGCGGAGCGCCCGATAGCCTCATCAAGTGAAAGCGGCTGATATATGCCCGACACCGTCATATCGCAAAGCTCGGTCTCACGGAATACTACGGTAGGATATATCCTGGCCGCAGAGGCCCCCGAGGTTACGATAAATCTCGCCGTTTCAATCTCGCTTTCAAGAGTGGATCCCGGAAGTCCGATCATCATCTGACCAACAAGTGAAATGCCAGATTCTACGATCATTTTGCAAGCTTTTAATTCTGCCTCAAAATTATGTCCTCTTTTTGACATTTCAAGAACTGCATCAGAGCTACTCTGAAGTCCCAGCTCCACAGTTCTCACGTTGTATTTCTTTAATATCTCAACAATCTCGCCATCTATGTAATCCGGCCTTGTAGAACAGCGTATAGACTTTATTCTACCTGCCGAAATATACGAATTCGCTATTTCAAGAAGCGAGATCATAAGCTCTCTGTCGATGCCTGTAAAGGATCCGCCAAAGAAGGCGATCTCTACCATAGCATCATTCTCCACTGTCAGAAGTGCATCCTCGATAATCGGAATAACGTCCTCGGGGTGAAATTCACTAACACCCGAAATGCTTCTCTGATTACAGAATACACACTGATTGGGACAGCCGAGATGAGGAATAAAGATGGGTATATTTATATGCCTCATCACAGCACACCAAAGAGCTTTAAAGCAACCTTTGCCGCCTGCATCTCTGCAAGCTTCTTAGTTTTAGCAAAGCCCCTGCCCACCTCGTTGTTGTTGATATAGGCGGCAACTGTAAAGCGCTTGTCATGCTCAGGTCCCTGCTCAAAAACAACACGGTACTCAAGCTGAGCTGCACCGTCCTGCTCTGCCAGCTGCTGAAGCATTGTTTTATAATCGTTTCTCTGCATAGAGGCCTGCTTAATCTCATCGCCAAAGAGCGAGAGTATGACCCCCTTATACCTGTCACTTCCCTGTGCCACCGAATCAAGATAAACGGCTGCAATAAGCGCCTCGGTCGCATCGGCAAGTATCTTCGGTCTGCTGCGGCAATCGCTGAATTCCTCACCATTGCCAAGATTAAGATATTTACCAAGGTCTATCTTACCTGCTATCTTTGCAAGAGTCTTCTCGCAAACCAGCGTCTGACGCATCTTGGTAAGCGAGCCCTCCCTGTGCCTTGCATAGCTTTCGTAAAGGCTCTCGGAAATAACAAGCTGAAGCACCGCATCACCAAGGAACTCAAGTCGCTCGTTAGACTCGGCTCTCATTCCTCTTGTGCGAAGCTCGTTTGTATATGAGGAGTGAGTCAGAGCGGCATCAAGATATGATAGATCCTTAAAGCTATAGGAGATCTTCTCCTGCAGCTCGAGTACGTCTTTTCCAAGTGCCATTATCTCACTCCTTTCATAATTTCTTAGTTGTTTTCAGCTTCAAAAAGGCTGAAGCTCTTTATAATTTCCAGCGAGCGAGCAGCATAGGCCTCGTTTCTCGCCTTTTTACCGCCCTTAACCTTTTTCTCAAAGGGAGCGATAATGCCGAAGTTAGCATTCATAGGCTGGAAGGATGAGGACACACCGCCCTCGCTTACGTAATGGGAAAGTGCGCCGATCTCGGTCTCTCTTGGGAATATAACAGCATCTCTGCCGAGAGCAGACATAGCCGCATTTATTCCCGCAACAAAGCCTGAGGAAGCCGACTCAACGTAGCCCTCAACACCCGTCATCTGACCTGCAAAGAATATTCTGCCCTCTTTTTTCACCGAATAAATGGGAGTTAAAAAGCCGGGAGAATTAAGATAGGTGTTTCTGTGCATAACTCCGTATCTGAAGAACTCCGCATTTTCAAGTCCGGGAATCATGCCGAACACACGCTTCTGCTCACCAAAGGTGAGATGTGTCTGGAAGCCAACTATGTTATACATAGTTCCCTCCTTGTTCTCACGTCTGAGCTGAACGGTAGCAAAGGCATCCTCGCCCGTTTTGGGATCAGGGAGACCCACAGGCTTCATCGGGCCGTATCTTAACGTATCATAACCACGGGATGCCATGATCTCAACAGGCATGCACCCCTCAAATACCGTAAGATCCTCCTGAAGCTCCTTGTCAAAGGCCTTTAAGGGAGCAGCCTTGGCATGAATAAGTTCGTTATAGAACACATCATACTGCTCCTTTGTCATAGGACAGTTAAGATAATCCTCGGGATTTCCCTTACCGTATCTTGAAGCAAAGAAGGCAACAGATGTATCTACCGTCGAAAAATCAACGATAGGTGCAGCGGCATCAAAGAAATGAAGCTCACCGCCGCCTGTATATGCCGAAATACTGTCTGCAAGAGCCTCCGAGGTAAGCGGACCACTTGCGATAACGGTAATTCCCTCGTCGGGTATTTCGGTAACCTCACCCTCAATTACAGTAATATTCGGGTGATTTCTTATTTTTTCTGTAATATAGTCGCTGAACAGCTCACGGTTAACTGCAAGTGCTGAGCCGGCAGGAACCTCGGTAGCATAAGCCGCCTCCATAATCAGCGATCCAAGGCTCATAAGCTCAGCCTTAAGAAGACCCACGGCATTGCTCGTATCGTTTGATCTCAAGGAATTGGAGCATACAAGCTCTGCAAAGCCGTTTGAATGGTGAGCGGGCGAATGCTTATGAGGCTTCATCTCGTAAAGCTCAACCTTTACGCCAAGACGTGCGGCAGCATAAGCCGCCTCGCATCCTGCAAGTCCCGCACCAATTACCTTTATAGTTGGAAAGGCACTCATTACTCGATCACCGTCATTTCTTCGTCACGCTTATATCCGCAGTTCTTCTCCTTGCAGATAACTCCCTTACGGCTCTTACGGTAATAAAGCATACCGCCGCAGTCGGGACATTTCTCTGCAAGAGGCATATCCCAGGAGGAGAAATCGCAATTCGGATAACCCTCGCAGCTATAGAAGAGCATCTTGCCCTTGCCGTGTCTTGCAAGAATCTTGGAATTACACTTAGGACAGCTTACGCCTGTATCGGTAACCTTCTGCTTTGTAAAGGTACAGGTAGGATAATTCTCACAAGCATAGAAGCTGCCATAACGACCGTTACGAACTACCATCTCGCCGCCACAGACCTCACACTTAAAGCCTGCAAGAGTAGGAGTGGTGTTCTCGGTGGTAACAACGTTGCCGTTTTTATCAACAGCCTTGGTGCATTTGCATTCGGGATAGTTGGGACAGGCAAGAAACTTGCCGAATCTGCCGTTTTTATATACCATTTTCGCTCCGCATTTATCACAAAGCACATCGCTTTCCTCTGCGGGAATATTGATCTCGACCTTGTTATCGCCCTTTGAAACAGCCTCAAGCTCCTTCTCAAAGTCAGCCCAGAAGTCGTTTAACAGACCGAGAGTGGTGTTTTCCTTGCGCTCGATAGAGTCAAGCTTATTCTCCATAGAGGCGGTAAACTCATAATCTATTATCTCGGGGAAATGCTTACGCATAAACTTTGTCGTGATCTCACCGAGAGGTGTTGCCACAAGCGACTTACCGTCACGCTTAACGTATTCTCTGGATACGATTATAGAAATGATAGGTGCATAGGTAGAGGGGCGGCCAATACCGTTTTCCTCAAGGAATTTGATAAGAGATGCCTCTGTATATCTTGCGGGAGGCTCTGTGAAATGCTGCTGCTTCTTAACCTCTTTTGCAGATAGAAGCTCATTTTTCTTAATATTAGGCAGGCTTGCAAGATTAAGTCCCTCGGTTTCGGGATCCTGGGTATCGTCCACGTAATCGTAAATAGTAAGATATCCCTTGGACTTAATAACGTATCCGCCGGTCTTGAACAGGTAACCAGAGTTCTCTATATCAACCGAAACGGTGTCAAGAACTGCAGATTCCATTTGGCTGGCAATAAATCTCTCCCAGATAAGCTTATATAGCCTGTACTGCTCGCTTGTAAGCATCTTTCTGATGGACTTGGGAGTGATATAAACGTTTGAAGGACGTATAGCCTCGTGAGCGTCCTGGGCGGATGCGCCAACCTTATAGGTTCTTGCATTACCGGGAAGGAACTCCTCGCCGTACTTTTCCTTGATAAATGCCGCACAGTTCTCCTGCGCAACGGTGGAAACTCTGATAGAGTCGGTACGCATATAGGTAATAAGACCCTGTACGCCGCCGTACTGAGAACCCAGATTAAGACCGTCGTAAAGCTCCTGCGCAACCTTCATAATTCGCTGGGACTGGTAGCCAAGCTGCTTTGATGCCTCCTGCTGAAGTGTGGAGGTGGTAAATGGAGGAGCGGGCTGCTTATACTTTACGGCGTGACGAACGTCGGTTACACGGAACTCGCCAGAATTGATCTTATCAGCCGCCTCGGCAGCCTCAGTCTCATTGGAAAGCTTGATCTTTCCCTTCTTATCGCCAAAGAGCTTTGCATTTACAGCCTCGCCGTCGGCATTATGAAGAGTTGCTTCAATAGTCCAGTATTCCTGAGGAACGAAGGCACGGATCTCTTCCTCACGCTCGGTGACGATCCTTGCGGCAACAGACTGTACTCTACCGCCCGAAAGACCGCTTTTTACGTTCTTCCAGAGCACCTCGGACAGCTTAAAGCCAACAAGACGGTCGAGAATTCTTCTCGCCTGCTGGGAGTTAACAAGATCCTCGTTGATTTTTCTGGGGTTCTTTATTGCTTCCTTAACCGCACTCTGTGTAATCTCGTTAAAGGTTACACGGCAGGCCTTATCCTTGGGAATACCAAGCTCGTTTGCAATATGCCAGGAAATTGCCTCACCCTCACGGTCAGGGTCGGTTGCAAGAAATATCTTGGATGCGCTCTTTGCTTCCTTTTTCAGCTCCTTGATAACGTCGCCCTTACCACGTATATTTATATAGTGAGGCTCGAAGTTATTCTCTACGTCAATACCGAGAGTGCTCTTGGGCAGATCTCTGATATGACCCTTGGATGCGATAACCTTGTAGTTGGAACCAAGATAACCCTTTATTGTATTAGCCTTTGCAGGCGACTCAACAATTACTAAATTAGCCATTTATATTTAAGCAGTTTTTAAAACCGCAACCTTTCTTATTAAGTATTACCTGAATTTACGTGAGACTGCCTCGCCCGGCAGGAGAACAACGAAGCCTCCGACCTCAAGCATAAGAAGATATCTCATAAGCTGTCTTAAATCGGTTTTTTCATCCATAAGCGACTCAAGTGAGCAGCTGCCCGAGGTAGGAATCCTTTTGTAAATCTCAAGGGCGCGCTTATCAAAGCTTGCAGGAGGAGTAACAGCCTCCGGTTCCTTGTCGTTCATTACCGTCTCGCTTACGGACGCTTCCCTGATCGTTCTTTTCTTCGGTCTCGGTGCCTCGAAAATATCGTCGCCGGGACAGACAGCCACAACACCGTATTCGCTAAGCGAAGCCATCATATCCGCATTTAAGCGTTCCTTAAGCTTAAACGGATTGATAACTCCACGAAAGCTATCGAGATAATCGTTTAGAATATCCTCGGCTGTGGTACACATCTTCGCGCCGCTCTTGATAAGCAGAGTGGTAAGCTGACTGTTCTTCTCGCCGACGCTTGCGGGAAGTGCATATACAGGACGTCCCTGCTCATTAGCACATCTGGCGGTTATCAGCGCACCCGATCTCTCGGGGCCCTCAAACACCATAGTTGCTCTTGAAAGGCCGCTGATAATTCTGTTTCTCTTGGGGAAATTCAGCTTATTCGGCGGAGTTCCGGGAGCGTATTCGGTCAAAACACAGCCTTGCTTAACTATTTCCCTTGCAAGACGGAGATGCTGCTCGGGATAACAGACGTCAATTCCGCTGCCAAGAACGGCAACGGTAATTCCACTCGCCGCAAGCGCACCTGCCATAGCTACGCCGTCAATTCCCGTAGCCATGCCCGAAACCACCGTAACGCCGGCGGTAGCAAGGTCATAGGAGATGCGGAAGGCATTCTTTCTTCCATAGGCCGAAAGATGTCTTGTTCCAACGGCAGCCACCGTAAAGCTTCTGTCAAAATCAGGCAATTTTCCTCTGTAATAAAGAAGAACAGGCGGATTATCTATCTGACGAAGCAGCTCGGGGTATTTTTCATCATAATACGGCAGAAGTCCAACCAGATGCTTCTTGCAGAATCGGTAAATCTCCTCTGCTCTGTCAAGGCTCTTATTTTCAAGAGCCGATCTGTCGGAATTTCTGTAACCGATAATCGAGGATATCTTCTTTCCCTCGGCCAAATAAATGTCCTTCGCATCATCAAACTCCTTAATGAGCTTGCCGAAGGTGGATCCTGAGGGACTGCAGGCCAAGGATAGCCATATCCAATATACTATTTTATCCATAAGCCTACCTCCCAGTCAAATTCAGATGTTATTTTGCTCCCACATAAATACCGCAGCGGCAACAGATGCATTAAGCGACTCTGCGCCCTCGGAAATGGGAATATATACGCTTGACGTACAAAGAGATGAAATTTCTCTCGGTATGCCGTGACCCTCGTTGCCGATAATGAAAATATCGTCATTGCTAAGGCCGATTTCCTTAACGCTCTTTGCTCCATCAGTAAGCTCTGCGGCATAAACTGATCTTCCGTTCGCCTTAGCCGCCTCAATAAATGAAGCAAAGTCCGAAACGGCGGTGATCTTCACACCGAACATAGTTCCCATAGCGGCTCTTACCGTCTTGGGATTGTAAATATCCGCCGAATCGGCAGATAAAACGATATGCTGAACGCCAAAGGCAACAGCACTTCGGATAACCGCTCCCAGATTTCCCGGATCACGCAAAGAGTATAGCGAAAGGGCTCTTTCACCCTTAGAAATGAAAAAGTCTTCCTTATATATTATATCCATATTACGGAAAAAGTCAAGATGTTTTATTACGCTAATTATTCCCTGAGGCGCTTTTTCGGTAGAAATTTTAGCAAAAGCTCCCTCGGAAAGAATTATCACCTGACAGTTATCGTATACAGAAAGCGAGGTAAAGGGAGAAAGCATATCCAAAAGTCGCTCCTCCTTGCCCTCCATAATGAAAATATGGGTCAAGGGAAGCGAGCGTCTGAGTGCCTCAAGAGTAAGCTTTTCTCCCTCAGCAATAAAGGAAGAATTTTCACTCCGCCCCTTTTTCTCTGCAAGAGAAGCCGCCCATTTTACCGTAGGATTGTTTCTGCTTGAAATTATATCCCTGAAAATCTTCATTTTTATATTTCCTTATAGTGATTAAAAAAAGACCCCGGTTTACCATCATACAACGGAAAACCGGGTAAATCTATATTAGAGAGCTGCCTTTGCCTTCTCGCAGATTGCAGCGAAAGCTTCCTTATCGGAAACTGCGATCTCAGCGAGCATCTTTCTGTTAAGATCGATACCTGCAAGCTTGAGACCGTGCATAAGGGTAGAATAGTTCATTCCACAAACCTTTGCCTGTGCAGAAATTCTTGCGATCCAAAGAGCACGGAAGTTTCTCTTCTTTTCCTTACGGCCAACGAATGCCTTGTTACCGGACTTCATTACGGCCTGCTTAGCCATCTTGAAGTGCTTGGACTTAGAACCCCAATAGCCTTTTGCAGCCTTGAGTATGCTATTTCTTCTCTTGCGCGTCATCATAGCGCCCTTAACTCTTGCCATTTTACATTATCCTCCTGATTTTCTTCTCTGCCTTATTACTTGTTAATAAGGTTTCTGTAAGTAGGTGCAAAGCTTTCGCTAAGGATAGCGCTCTTGCGAAGACCTCTCTTACGCTTTGCGGTCTTAAGACCGAGCTTATGACGATGGTTGTTGTGGGACATCTTAATCTTGCCGCTACCGGTGAGAGAGAATCTCTTGGCAGAAGCCTTATGTGTTTTAATCTTGCCCATTTTGTATCTCCTTTTCTGTCGGGGTTAACACCCATTATTTAATAAACTTATTTCTTATCCTGTTTTACGGGGCTGATAATGATAGACATATATCTTCCGTCAAGTACAGGCTTCTTCTCAGCGGCGCCAACCTCACGGCACGCCTCCTCGAACTTGAGAATGACCTCACGGCCAAGCTCGGTGTGGGACATCTCTCTGCCCTTGAAGCGAACAACCGCCTTAACCTTGTTACCCTCTGCAAGGAACTTCTTTGCGTGGTTAACTCTGGTCTCAAAGTCGTGCTGCTCAATACGGCAGGAAAGCTGAATTTCCTTAACCTTTACTATTACCTGCTTTTTCTTAGCTTCCTTTTCTCTCTTATCACGCTCAAAGCAGAACTTACCGTAGTCGATAGCACGGCATACGGGGGGAGTTGCATTGGGAACGATAAGCACGAGGTCGACGTTATTGTTATAAGCATAGTTACGTGCATCGTCGATCTTCATAATTCCGACCTGCTCATTATCCGGACCGATAACTCTTACCTCCGGAACGTTAATTTCCTCGTTGATAGGCAAATCCTTAGAATTGTTGGGTTTAATAGTTTTGTACCTCCAAGAACAAAAAAATGCATACAGAGAATCTCCGTACGCACACTACTCCTCTTTGATAGAAGAAAAAATGTATTAACCAGGCGCACCCTCTGTGGCATGGTGAGAACGGAAATTCTGCTTTGTTTTCAAAGTTTGTTTCAACTTCTATGGTATTATACCACCCTTTTATTCATTTGTCAATAGTTTTTTTGAAGTTTTTCTTAAATTTTCATTTTCCACTTTTTTTACAAACTTGGAGATAAAAAATTGTTTATTTTTGCGTATTTACAAACCTTAAAAAATGTAGTATAATAATTAAGCTGCAAAGCATCTTCAAAGGAGGCATCAAGCTTATGATGCTGATACTGACGTTGGTGTTTACGGTTATTGGTACATATTGCGGCATCGAGAACCTACACGTGGGGGCGTGTGGGTTCTTTTTTTTATTTATAGAAAATGTAGCATTTTTGTCTGAAAGCCTGCAAAATTTACCCCTCTTTTTATATAGTAAAAAAAGATGAAAAAATTTCAAAAAACCTATTGACAAATGAGAACTCTTATGTTATACTTGTAAAGCGATTTGCTTTACAGCACTTTCAGGAGACAGAGATATGTTTGAAAAGAATCTGAGAATTGCATATCTGCTTGACTTCTACGAGGATCTGCTTGATCCCCACATCAGAAGTGTGATGAGAGCTTATTATGACGACGATCTTTCGCTGGCTGAGGTTGCAGAGGGCGAGGGTATCTCCCGTCAGGGCGTACGTCATCTTATTAAAAAGGGTGAGGATGCGCTTGAATTTTATGAGAGCAAGCTGGGGCTTGCGAAACGACACGAGGAGCTTGAGACGGTCAGCGCTTCCCTGCTCAGGATTAGCGCAAAACTTGAGGATGGCTCTCTTGCAGACGAGGCGGATGAGATTCGCCGTCTTGTCGAAGTAATAACGAAAGGAAATCAAGATGTTCCAAAGTTTAACTGATAAGCTTGCAAACGCTTTCAAAAAGTTTAGGAACAAGGGAAAACTTACCGAGGCTGACGTCAAGGAAGGTATGCGTGAGGTCAAGCTTGCGCTGCTTGAGGCCGACGTTAACTTTAAGGTAGTTAAGGAATTCACCAGATCGGTTACCGAGCGTGCTGTCGGTACAGAGGTGCTTGAGAGCCTTCTTCCTGCACAGCAGATCGTAAAGATAGTTAATGAGGAGCTTATTAAGCTGATGGGCGGCGAAACGCCGAAGATCAACATCAGCCCCAAGCCTCCCACGGTAGTTATGATGGTTGGTCTTCAGGGTGCGGGTAAAACCACCCACGCAGCCAAGATCGCCAATATGTATAAGCAGAAGAGCAAGAATCCACTGCTCGTTGCCTGCGACGTATACAGACCTGCCGCTATTGATCAGCTTAAGATCGTAGGTGAATCTGTTAAGGTTCCCGTCTTCTCGATGGGATCAAAGATCTCCCCTGTTGAAATTGCAAAGGCGGGCGTCGAGCACGCTAAAAAGAATGGCCACGATATGGTTATCATCGATACCGCAGGCCGACTTCATATTGACGAGGCTCTTATGGAGGAGCTTGTAAAGATCAAGACAAGCGTTTCCCCCTCCGAGATCCTTCTGACCGTTGACGCTATGACCGGTCAGGATGCAGTAAACGTAGCCAAAACATTTAACGACCTTCTTGACATCACAGGCGTTGTGCTTACAAAGATGGACGGCGACACCCGAGGCGGTGCTGCTCTCTCGGTTAAGTACATCACCGGCAAGCCCATCAAGTTTATCGGTATGGGCGAGAAGATGGATGCAATAGAGATGTTCCACCCCGACCGTATGGCATCGAGAATTCTCGGTATGGGAGATATTCTCTCTCTTATTGAAAAGGCCGAGGCTGCTTACGACGAAAAGAACGCAAAGGAGCTTGAGAAGAAGATGCGTGAGCAGACCTTCTCTCTTGAAGACTTCCTAGTTCAGATGCGACAGCTTAAGAAGATGGGTAATCTCGATCAACTTCTCGGCATGATGCCCGGTGTAAACGCAGGCTCGCTGAAAAACGCTCAGGTTGATGAAAAGCAGCTTGACAGAATCGAGGCTATCATACTTTCCATGACTCCCGAGGAGCGTCTTAAGCCCGACATAATCAACGGCTCCAGACGCAAGAGAATCGCCAAGGGATGCGGTCTTACCGTTGAGGACGTTAACAGACTACTCAAGCAGTTCGACCAGATGAAGAAAATGATGAAGCAGCTTTCAGGCAAAGGCGCCAGAAGAATGATGGGTCGCCGAATGGGCTTCTAATTAACAAGGTTTCAAAACAAAAAATAAATTATACAAATTTTGGAGGAAAACAAAATGGCAGTAAAAATCAGACTTACAAGAATGGGTAAGAAGAAGAACCCCTTCTACAGAATCGTAGTTGCAGACGAGAGATCCCGTCGTGACGGTGCTCCTATCGAGGAGATCGGTTACTACAACCCCATGACCAACCCCGCTGACGTTAAGATCGACGCTGACAAGGCTACCAAGTGGCTCAACAACGGCGCTCAGCCCACCGATACTGTAAGATCTCTTCTCAAGAAGGCTGAGATCATTAAGTAATTTCGAAAACGGGTAAACCAAATGGATTTCAAGAAAATACTTACCGACATCGCCCGTGCGATTGTTGACACTCCCGATGCTGTTGTGGTTGAGGAAACTGTAAACGGTGATGACATTGAGCTCACTCTTACCGTTGCAGAGGACGATACCGGTATGGTTATCGGACGTCACGGAAGAATCGCCAAGGCTATCCGTCAGATTATGAAGGCGGCGGCTAACACCTGCGGTAAGCGTGTTACCGTTGAGATCAAGTAATCTGAATTGCTTTCTATAAAAAGAAGACCGATTTTGGTCTTCTTTTTATTTTTTTCTATTGCAAAAGGTGTTTTTCTGTTGTATAATTGAATTGACAAAATATGCAGATCGGAGAATACCATGAAAAAGTACATAATGGCATTAGATCAAGGCACTACAAGCTCTCGCTCCATAATTTTCGACAAGGACGGAAATATTGTCAGCGTCGTTCAGCGTGAATTCCCTCAGATCTTCCCTAAAGAGGGCTGGGTCGAGCATAATCCTATGGCAATCTGGTCTACGCAGATCGCCGCCTGCACCGAGGCGCTTATGCAGATTGGTGGCTCTTGGGATGAGATATACGGCATCGGTATCACCAACCAAAGAGAAACCGTTGTGGTATGGGACAGAGAGACTGGCGCTCCTATTTACAACGCTATCGTATGGCAGTGCCGCCGTACCGCAGACTATTGCGCCGAGCTTAAGGAAAAAGGCCTTGAACAGATTATCAGAAGCAAGACAGGACTCCTTCTTGACCCCTATTTCTCCGCATCCAAGGTTGCCTGGATCCTCGATAACGTGGATGGTGCAAGAGAAAGAGCTGAACGTGGCGAGCTTTGCTTCGGTACTATTGACACATGGCTTATTTGGAATCTTACCGAAGGTAAGGTTCACGCAACCGACTATACTAATGCATCAAGAACTATGCTCTTTAATATTCACACGTTACAGTGGGATGAGGAGCTGCTTAAAATATTTAACATTCCCGCTTCCCTGCTTCCTGAGGTTAAGCCCTCCTCGGGCATCTTCGGTTACACCGATTCAAAGGTGCTTGGTGCAGAAATCGCTATCGGCGGTGTTGCAGGTGACCAGCAGGCCGCTCTCTTCGGTCAGTGCTGTTTCAATCCAGGCGAGCTCAAAAACACCTATGGTACGGGTGCATTCCTTCTTATGAATATAGGCGAAGAGCCTACTATTACAGATTCCGGACTTATCACTACCATTGCCTGCGGCCTTGACGGCAAGGTCAACTATGCCCTTGAGGGCTCGGTATTCGTATGTGGTGCCGCAATACAGTGGCTTCGTGACGGTATGAGAGTTATCGAATCGGCGGCAGACAGCGAGTATTACGCAAGAAAGGTTCCCGATTCGGGTGGAGTTCTTGTTGTTCCCGCATTCCAGGGACTTGGCGCTCCCTATTGGGATCCTTATGCACGTGGAATTATCGTAGGTATTACAAGAGCAACAAATAAGTATCACATTATCCGCGCTACGGTAGAGTCTATGGCATATCAGACGGCAGACGTTATCGAGCTTATGGAGAGCTCAACAGGTATAAAGATAGACAGTCTTTCGGTTGACGGCGGAGCAAGTGCAAATGATCTGCTCCTCTCCTTCCAATCTGACATTCTCGGCACAACGGTAAATCGTCCCGAGTGTATAGAAACTACCGCTCTCGGCGCTGCATACCTCTGCGGACTTGCAACCGGTGTATATAAATCCACCGACGAGATCAAGAACAACCGAAGAATTGCAAAGACCTTTGAGCCCGGAAAGGATGCCTCCTGGCGTGAAGAAAAAATGTCCGCTTGGAAAAAGGCAGTCAGCCGCAGTCTTGATTGGAAATAATAAGAAAATACATAAAGCCGCAGGCAATTTGCCTGCGGCACTCTTTTTTTACTCTGCCCTGCTTTTAAGTCCGAGATTTAACTTTTGCGCATTGTGCTTTGTGGTCAAATAGATCACCACCCAAACGAGCAGATAACCCAAAACAAAGATTCCGGTGAATATGAGGAACGGAATTATTCCTTCCTCGAGCCAACCATTAACAAGGTAAACTGTTGCATAAGCAATATAAAGACAAATACCGTGAATGGTGATTGCCTTAGAAATGGCAAGCTCCTCTATCTGATATACAACGGTGATTCCTCCGCAAAGAAATGCCAGTGCTGTTATAGTTGCAATTCCCAGTGTCATCTCATAAACGTCAACCTCTGTAACAACACCGCAAATGCCAAGTATCGTATAAATTATAGCAAGCAGGACAGGTCCAAAGCCCATTGCAATAAGACCTCTCAGTGCAAACTGTTTAAAATATTCCTTTTTGTTTTTCATGCCTTATACCTCCTTTTTATTTCTGCAAAGCATCTTCTTGAAACGTACTCTCTATATCCACATTTGAATAATGCATCTACGCCGCCGCTGAACGAGGTCTTAAAGCAGGAGATCTTTCTCTCGTTCGCAAGGGTTGATTTATTAATGCGGATAAAATAGCTTGGCAGCCTCTCCTCAAGATCGGTAAGAGTACCGCCCGTACGATATTTATTGTTTTTTCCGTCAATGACGTAAAGCCTTCGGTCAAGCACGGTAATGCATTCAATATCTGTAAATCTTATATTCAGAAGCTCGTAGTCGCCTTGAACTAAAAGCTCATCCTCTCCCACGTAGGATAGGACAAGATCCTCAATTTTTCGAGTTAAATCGTTGGCAGAATGCACTCTTGCCACAATTTCCTCCTCAGAGGTCTTATCAATTATCAGTTTGAATTTCATTTTTTCTCCTTTTTATTCCAAGAACAAAATATCTCAAAAACGGTGTTCTTTCAATCAGCCAAAATAAAATTGGAGTAAGCACTGTCATCGCAATTAAAAGAATAATTCCCTTTGCATATACAGGAACATGTGCGAAATACTCATACAAAACATACCCGACGACCGTTAATACAAGATAATGTAAAATATACAATCCGAAAGATATTTTATTGAGATAATTAAAAAACCTATTGGTTTTATTAAGCCATTTTTTCGCCGCGCCAATGATTGCAAGAATGCTAAACCAAGCATACGCATTGGTAATAAGATTTTTAAGTACCTCATCCGAAGCATAATTTTTCCCAAAATGCATCCAAAAATAAAGTACTCCAAGTATTATCAATCCGGAAATCGTTATAGGAATCAGCTTCACGCATTTCTCTATTATATTATCAAAATAGAAGAATAGATAACCGAGGAAAAATGCCACGCCATAAATACCAAACCGGTATACACTTATAACCGGAACGTTAAGAATCTGCGCCCCAAGAAATATTAAAAGTAAAAATGCCAGGATAATTATTTCATTGGTTCGCTGGCAAAGTTTATCAAGCTTTGTGCTATTCAAACGATTATAAAATACTACAAGCAAAACTGAAAATACGAATAACGTTTGCGAAAACCATAAAGGACCTGTTCCGCTTAATGCAGAGATCGGATAAATCAATAAAGACGGCATATATTCAAGTCCGCCGCCGACCTTGATATTTATGTATCCACTTATCCAATGTAATGCCAATAGCCCCAATGTTGAAGGAATTATGAGTTTTCTAACTCTTTCCCTCAAAAATTCTCTTTTTCCATGTTTTTCTATTGAATGCCTCGCTGATACTCCTGCCACCAAAAACAGCAAAACCATAAACCAAGGATAAACAAATGTACATA
>JAZSMV010000114.1:0-8468 GCA_045536065.1 Eubacteriales bacterium
TTCTGCTCATCGGCATTAGCCTCTTTTCAACCACGCAACTAACGCATGGTTTTCGATATACAAAAAAATAGGTGACCAGCAGGTGGTCACCTATTTTTTCTATGAAGATGAAATTACTTAACCTCAACCTCTGCGCCTGCAGCCTTGAGCTGCTCAGCAATCTTTTCAGCCTCGTCCTTAGCGATGCCTTCCTTGATGGTCTTAGGAGCTGCCTCAACGAGGTCCTTAGCGTCCTTAAGGCCAAGACCGGTAAGCTCACGAACAACCTTGATAACGTTGAGCTTGGAAGCGCCTGCTGCCTTAAGTACAACGTCAAACTCGGTCTTCTCCTCAACGGGAGCTGCTGCTGCGCCGGGAGCTGCTGCTACTGCTACGGGAGCTGCGGATACACCGAACTCCTCCTCAAGTGCCTTTACAAGGTCTGCGAGTTCAAGAATGGTAAGACCCTTTACGATTTCAAGGATCTGAGTAGACTTTTCGTTCATTTTAAAATCCTCCGTTATTTAAGAAATTTTATAACTGTGTAATTGTGTTGCAGAATTAAGCCTCTGCAGGAGCCTCTTCAGCGGGAGCTGCTTCCTCTGCGGGAGCTGCCTCGCCATCTTTGTCGATAATAGCCTGAAGTACGTATGCAAAGCTGTAAAGGGACGACTGAAGGCTGCCCATCATACGGCCGATAAGAACTTCCTTAGAAGGAGTCTCAGCGAGCTCAATAACGCCTGCCTGATCAAGAATGCCACCGTCTACGAAACCTGCCTTGATCTCGAAGGTGCTGATCTTGTCAGCATACTGCTTCATGATCTTGGCGGGAGCGATGGGATCGTCCTGGCTGATTGCGATAGCGGTCATACCGGAAAGGTACTGCTTCATGTCACCGTAGCCTGCGATTTCGCATGCACGACCGGTGAGGGTGTTCTTCATAACGGTATATTCTACACCTGCCTTACGAAGAGCCGCACGAAGTGCCGTATCATCAGCAACTGTAATGCCTTCATACTTAACGAGAACGCCTGCTGCAGCGGACTGGAGCTTAGCGGCAAGTGCTTCAACAACTTGCTTCTTCTCTTCAAGAATCTTATTACTTGGCATTGTTCCACCTCCATAAAAAATCAATAAAAAAATATCCTTTTCCGATAAGGCATACCACCCCCGAGAAAAGGACAACTAAAATACTAAATATTTAAGTTTACTTACCTCGGCAGGAAAGCTTTCGCTTTTACCGGAACCTGCTGTCTTCGGACTTAAGTATTATACAATATTATATAGGATTTGTCAATAGGTTTTTGAAAGTTTTTTGAATTTTTTCTAAAAGAATCAGATTGTGCTTTTTTTATAATAATCTGCCACACAAATCGAAATGCAACAGGTAGCAGAAAAGCCTTCTCCGGTGGGAGAAGGCTACTTTTCGTCCTTGGTGTAAACCATCACGTCCTCAACTCTGCAATCAAGTATGGTGCAAAGATCGTTAAGAGTTACGGTAGTAATCGGTCTGTTGTGCTTAAGACGGTCGATAAGGCTTCTGCTTATTCCGTATTCATTTATAAGTCTATATGTCGTGAAGCCTTTTTCCTTCATTGTTTTATAAAGTGGCTCATAAGAAATCATTTATATCACCCTTTTTCAGTATAACTTATACCCAATATCTTGACAATTGTCGTTAAACCGAGTATAATTAATACATTATTATCTATATGGTGATAGCACTATACGAAGGGAGATAAAAAATGGTTGTTATTTCAATTTTGGAAGCAGATGAATTTGACGAGGAGTTATATCCTGTTATGCGTGACAACCTGACGGGACTTATAAAAGAGCGAGGCGCTAGGATAGTAACCGCAGCAGGTGACACTAAAGGCATGATCTATCGACTTCTCTGCGAGCTGGCGGTTGAATATCCTTACGTTTTCTTCACTATATTATTATCAAACGACAAGCCCGCTTATGAGGGCGGCGGCACAGAGTGGCCTAATATCTTCCGCCTTGATTGCAATATTGCATACGATGACCCAAAAAGCGCAAAGCAAAGACGACGTGAAAAGCTTATCGAAGACTCTGATATTGTTTTTTGCCTTCAGAAGTACGCTAACGGAATTCGTGCGATAAACAAGCATTGTGATATTCTGGCGCTTAAAACAAGAAATGCACTCGATTGAGTGCATTTTTTTAATATGTAGATTTATTCTTCAAGGTTCGCCAGATGGAACGGTAGGATTCAAGTCGGGTGGGTGCGATCTTGCCGTCGGCGGCTGCCTTTGCTACCGCACACTCGTCTACGCCCTCGCCAACGTGGGCGCAATCGGCATAGCGGCATTTACCAACGTAGGGCAAAAGCTCGGGGAAGGTGGGCAGCAGCTCCTCAAGAGAGAAGAAGTCAAAGCGGGCGAAATCGATAAGCGAAAAGCCGGGCGTGTCCGCAAGGAAGCCTGTCCCTAAGGTCGCCTCAATGTCAAAGATCTCTACGTGTCGGGTGGTGTGTCTGCCTCGCTCGATCTTACGTGAGATCTCGGCGGTGGCAAGAGTAAGGCTCGGGAACAGAGTGTTCATCAGTGTAGATTTGCCCACGCCCGAGGCTCCCGCAAAGGCAGAGGTTCTGCCATCGGTCACATTCTCCTTTATGTAGGTCGCAAGCTCCTCAATGCCCTCGCCTGCCTCGGATGAGGTGATGAAGGTGGGTATTCCCACAAGGCGATAGACCGACGCATATTCCTCCGCCGCATCAGACTGAAGATCCGACTTGGTGATAACGACCACGGGAGTTATTGAGTTGTGGATCGCTATGGCAATAAGCTTGTCCACCGTTTCGATAACAGGCGAGGGCTTTGCCGCAGCGAAAACTATAAATAAATAATCAAGGTTGGCAAGAGGGGGACGGATAAGCGAATTTTTACGAGGGTGAATAGCCGAAATAACCATGCCGTCGGGAGTTGCGTCGTCGATAGTGACGGTCACGTTGTCGCCGATAAGCACCTTCTCCTCGTCACGTCGAAGCACGCCCTTAGCACGACAGGCAAGTCGCTCTACCGAGCCATTATTCTCTATTCTTACCTCGTAAAGTCCGCCAAGGCCCTTTATGACCTTGCCGTATTTTTCTGTAATCAAGCTGTTTTTTCTTCCTTTTATTAATTAAGTGTCCTTGTTCATATTGGAGCGGCGAAGCTGACCGCAGGCGGCATTTACGTCACTGCCAAGCCTACGTCTTACGGTGGCGGTTATGCCACGGCGCTCAAGGGTCTTTGCAAAGGCGTTTACCGATTCCACGCTTCCCTTCTTGAAGCCTGTCTCCTTGACCTCGTTAACCCTGATAAGATTAACGTGAATGGGCGCTCCCGACTGACGAAATGCTCCGAGAAGCAGGTCTGCAAGCTCGGTGGCATCTGCCTCGCTGTCGTTTTTGCCCGAGATCAGCGTGTACTCAAAGGATATGCGTCTGCCCGTCTTGTTGTAGTAGGAGAGGCAGGCGGATAGAAGCTCACTTATGCACCATTTGTTGTTTATGGGCATAATCTCCGAGCGTCTTTGATCATTTGCGGCGTGCAGAGAGATGGACAGAGTGATAGGCAGATTTTCCTCCGCCAATTTTTCAATTCCGCTGACCACACCGCAGGTGGAAAGAGATATGTGTCGGTAGCCTATGTTAAGGCCGTCGGGGTGGTTGACAAGCCGAAGAAACTTGATAACGTTGTCGTAGTTATCAAGAGGCTCGCCAATGCCCATCATTACGATATTGGAGATGCGCTCCCCACTGTCACGCTCGGCGGCGATGACCTGGCCGAGAAGCTCGGATGGATAAAGGTCACGTGCTCTGCCTCCAATGGTGGATGCGCAGAATTTACAGCCCATTCGACAGCCTACCTGACTTGAAATGCAGAGAGTGTTGCCGTGCTTGTAGCGCATAAAAACGCTCTCAATACAGGCGCCGTCGTGCAGACGGAAAAGGTACTTTACAGTACCGTCTATTTTGGATACAAGCTTTTCCTCGACCTCTGGGAGAGTGTCAAGGGTTTCTGCCGCAAGGCGCTCCCTCAGGGCCTTCGAAAGATTGGTAATCTCCGATATGCGCTCGCCCTTGTGAAGTCGTGCAAAAACCTGCTTTGCACGGAACTTCGGCTCGCCTATCGAGATGAAATATTCCTCAAGCTCGGCGGGTAAAAGCGAGTATAAGTCAACTTTAGTTGTCATTTTTTATATTTTCCTTCTGATCTTTGCCATAAAGAAGCCGTCGGTGTTATGTACGTGTGGGAGAAGTGTGAGCATTGCATTATCGCAATTAATGTCACCTACCACGAAGGGTACGGGCTCAAAATCGGGGTTCTCCTTAAGAAATCTCTCAACCACTCTTTCGTTCTCCTCGGGGTTCAGCGTGCAGGTGGAGTAGACCAGCTCGCCGTCCTCCTTAAGATACCTTGCGGATGCTCGGAGAATGTCATACTGAACGTCGGGAAGAGCATTTATCTGAGTTATGTCCTTATATCTGAGATCGGGCTTTTTACCGAGAACGCCAAGACCCGAGCAGGGTGCGTCACAGATTACCTTGTCGGCAAGACCAAGCAGCTTTCTGTCCGGGTCAATGGCATTTCTGCCAAGGGCAGTAATGGACTTAAGTCCAAGGCGGTCGGCTCCCGAATGGATAAGCGAAAGCTTGCTCTCGTGAAGGTCAAAGGCATAGAGATCGCAGCTGTCGCCTGCAAGGATAGCCGCACCGAAGCTCTTGCCACCGGGGGCGGCGCAAACGTCGATTATAAGCTCATTTTCCTTAGGATCGAGTATTTTCGAGCATACCGCAGAGGCTCTGTCCTGGACGAAGAAATAGCCCTCGTCAAAGCCGGGAAGTCGTTCGGGATTTACCGAGCCCTCAAGTCGTAAGGAAAGGGGGGCTAAGGTGTTCTCCTCTACCTTGTATCCCTTGCCTTCAAGCAGCTTTTTATAGTCCGAAACCGAAATTTTAGTGGTATTTACGGTAAGATCGGTGTACTTTACGTTGTTAAAGAAGTCAAGCATACGCTCGGCGGCCTCTCTGCCGTAAAGAGCGTCAAGATGCTTTACCGTCGCCTGGGGGAAGGAGTACTTTACCGACAGATAGCGGCGGTAGTTCTTCTCCTCATCAGGACTTGGCAGATCGTCCCTGCGCCTTGCGGCAGCACGGAGAACTGCGTTGACAAAACGGCGCTCACCCGGATTTTTTGAAAGGCTGACGGTCTCGTTTACCGCCGCATAATCGGGTATGGAGCGCATATCTATAAGCTGGCAAAGACCAAGACGAAGAATATTCCTCGTGTGAGGGTCGATGCTGCTCTCCGATCGCTCGGAAATAGCGCAGATGTAGTAATCGTAGGTCAGCTTGCGCTCTACTGTGGTGTATAAAAGCGCAGTTAAAGCCGCCTTATCCTCCTTCGACAAATTGTCGGTAAGATGAGAGGAAAGAGCGAGATTTACAAATTTTCCGCCTGCCTCGTATTCCTCAAGCAGACGAAGTGCGATCTGTCTTACGTTCATAAAAGCCTGCCTCCGTTTTATCCTCTGCGATAAGCTCGCAGAGTGCAAAAATTATTCGAGAATATCTCCAAGTGCGATCTTTCTGCCACGGACGAATGCGCCCGCACTCATTTTACCCTTACCCTCGGGGATAAGAGCTGTAATTTTCAGCGCACCCTCGCCGCAGGCTACGGTGATGTAGCCGTCGCCCTTGTCGGAAAGGTCGATAACCTTGCCGGGTGTGCCCTTTGCATCTATGGGAGTTGCCTTGTTGATCTTAAGCATTTTTCCGCCAAGATATGCAAATGCGCCGGGGATAGGAGTGACGCCTCTGATGATACAATCAAGCTTTTTGGCAGATAATGTAAAGTCCACTTTACAATCTTCCTTCTCAACCTTCTTTGCATAGCAGGCGAGAGAGTCGTCCTGCTGAATTCTTTCGGCAGTGCCGTCGGCAATTTTTTCAATAGTTTCGGAGAGAAGTCTGCCGCCAACCTCTGCGGAACGGTCGTGAATAGCCTCAAAATCATCCTCGGGAAGTATGGGGAATTTCTCCACAGAGATAATATCGCCCGTGTCAAGTCCCTCTGCCATATACATAACGGTAACACCCGTCTCGCTCTCGCCCTCCATAATGGCACGCTGCATAGGAGCGGCGCCACGGTACTTGGGAAGAAGGGATACGTGAAGATTCACGCAGCCGAATTTGGGGTATTCAATTACGTTAAGAGGCAGGATCTTGCCGTAGGCAACTACCACGATCAACTCGGGCTTGTAGCACTCAAGAAGTTCTACGAACGCCTCGTCACGCAGAGTTTTGGGGGTGTGGACAGGGATATTATTCTCCTCTGCCAAAACCTTTACGGGAGTGGGGGTCATAACGTTTCCTCTGCCCCTGGGCTTGTCCTCACGGGTTATAACCGCCGAGATGCCGTGACCGTCCTCAATAAGCTTCTTTAAGCAGATAGCCGAGATCTCGGGCGTACCCATAAACATTATATTTTTCATTATTTATCCTCACCTGTAAGCTTGCGAACCTGAACGTCGATATAGAGCTTGCCGTCAAGGTGATCGCACTCGTGACAGATAGCACGTGCAAGAAGATCGCTGCCGCTAAGCTCAAACTCCTCGCCATTACGGTTAAGAGCCCTTACGGTAACCGCCTTGGGACGCTTGGTAAGACCGTACTCGCCGGGGTTGGAAAGACAGCCCTCCTGCTCGATCTGCTCGCCTGCGAAGGCCACGATCTTGGGGTTGATAAGCTCGATAACGTTGCCCTCCTCAACCTCAATTACAACGATACGGCGAAGAACGCCAACCTGCACCGCCGCAAGACCGCATCCGCCTGCATCACGCATGGTCTCAACCATATCGTCAAGAAGCGTAAGTATTCTGGGGGTTATCTCGGTAACCGGTCTTGATACCTTGCGGAGCATAGGATCGCCGAACTTTACTATCTTTAATTTTGCCATTGTTTTATCCTCCTGAATATTAAACGGTCATAGGGTTCATATCCACCGCAAGAGTAACCTTTTTCGAGGTGGAGAACTCGCACAGCAGCTCGTGGAAGAGATGTCTTGACTGCTTATTCAGTCTGCATTTTACAACCATTCTCATTCTGTATTTTTCGTTTATTTTATAAACCTGCGCCTCAAAGGGACCAAAGACGATAAAGGGTAATTTACTCATCTCGCCCTGAAGCCTGCCGATAAGCGAGTCGGAAAGATGCTTTGACTCACGCATAAGCTCGGCCTCGTCCTCCGAGGTCAAGGTAAGGTTTACTATATCGCAGAAGGGCGGGTAGGAAAGCTCACGCCTTATGGCTATCTCGCCCTCGTAAAATTTCTCATAATCCTGAAGACAGGCCAGCCTTATACACTCGTTCTTGGGCGCAAAGGTCTGTATGATGGCGATGCCGCCGTTTGTGGCTCTGCCCGCTCTGCCGATTACCTGGGTGAGAAGCGAAAAGGTCTTCTCTGCCGCACGGAAATCGCTGACGTAGAGCGAGGTGTCCGCAAGCGCAACGCCGACTAGTGTCACCCTCGGGAAATCGTGACCCTTGGCAACCATCTGGGTTCCAAGGAGAATATCCGCCCTTCCCTCTCGGAAGTCCTCAAGCATTCTGTCGTAGGACAGCTTGCCGCTTGTGGTGTCGGCATCCATACGGAGCACCGACATATCGGGAAGATATTTGTTAAGCTCTGCCTCCAGCTTCTGTGTGCCGTAGCCAAGGAAGGAGAGCTTGTCGGTCTGACAGGCAGGACATACCCTCGGCACTCTCTCACTGTGACCGCACATGTGACAGAGCAGTCTGCCACCCTCGGCGCCGTTGTGATAGGTGAGCGAAACCGAGCATCTGGGACAGCTTAGCACCTCACCGCACTCCTTACAGCTTATCTGCGTGGAATAGCCACGGCGGTTGAGGAACAGGATAGCCTGATTGTCCTTTTCATAAACCTGGTTTAGCGATTTATGAAGTCTGTCGCTGATGGGCGAGGTGTTTCCAAGACGAAGCTCCTCACGCATATCGACGATTATGGCATCGGGAAGCTTGACTCCGCCGTATCTCTCACGGAGAGGAACCAGGGTGTATACTCCCGATTTCGCCTTGTAAAAGCTTTCAAGCGAGGGGGTTGCCGAGGCTAAAAGCATTAATGCGTTATTCTTTCCGCAACGGTATGCGGCAATATCTCTTGCGTGATATTTTGGGTTGGACTCCGACTTGTAGGTGTGCTCGTGCTCCTCGTCAATAACTATCATGCCGATATTGTCAAGAGGTGCGAAGATTGCCGAGCGTGTGCCGATAACAAGATCAACCTCTCCACGCTTTATTCTGCGCCAGGCGTCAAATCGCTCGCCCGCCGAAAGCGAGGAGTGAATTACCGCCACCCTCTCACCGTATCTGCGGCAGAAGATGTTCACCGTCTGAGGCGTGAGTGCGATCTCCGGCACCAGCATTATTACGCCCCTGCCCTCGGCTATGGTCCTGTCGATAG
>JAZSMV010000001.1:0-4109 GCA_045536065.1 Eubacteriales bacterium
CAAAAACTTCCCTTGCCGCAAGGCAAACTTCACTTCGGCCCTGCCGAAACTTCACTTGCCGTAAGGCAAACTTCACATTGCTCTGCGAGCAATAAGAAAAAAACGCCCCAAGCGTTTTTTTACGCTTGGGACGAAAAAATCCGTGTTACCACCCAAATTCAGCGGGATAAACCCGCCCTTCATTCGCCGTCATATAACGCTGACCAACCGTCGGGGTCTAATAAGCAAAAAAAATGCCGTTCTTCCCGAGATACTCCCGACTACCTTCACGCATTCGCCCCATATGCTCACACCAACCGCATACTCTCTGACGGCGCTCCTGCGCTACTCCTTCGGGAGAGGTTAGCCTATAAGGCTACCCTATAATAAATGTATTTTAGCACAACAAAACTATTTTGTCAATATCTAAGGAAAATATTTAGCGCACAAAACTTTGTTAAATAAATACTTATATTTATTTGCCGCTTCGCTATTGATTTTAGAGAAATTATGTGCTAAAATTATATCGTGGGAATATGCCACGAATTAAAAATTAGCTATTTTACATAAAAAAAGGAGATAAATGATGGAAGTCAGAGATGCTGCAAATGCAAAGGACGTGAAGTTTTACACCACCGACAGACTGAGAGAGGAGTTCCATATCACAGGCCTCTTCCCCGAGGATGATATTAAGATGGTGTATAGCCACATTGACAGAATTATCGTTATCGGTATGAAGCCTATTCACAAGACCCTCACCCTCGAGGCGGGAAAGGAGCTTGCGGCTGATTACTTCCTTCAGAGAAGAGAGCTTGGCTGTATCAATATCGGCGGCGCAGGTGTTATCACCGTTGACGGTGTGGATTATCACATGAATCCCCGTGACGGTATCTATATCGGCAGAGGCAATAAGGTGATCTCCTTCCGCAGTGACGATCCCGAGACTCCTGCGAAGTTCTATTGCACATCCTGTCCCGCTCACACCGAGTATCCTATCGTAAAGATCGATATTACAAAGGCTCGTAAGGTTCCCTGCGGCAGCGTTGAGGACTGTAACAAGCGTGTTATAAATCAGTACATTCACCCCGAGGTTATGGCATCCTGTCAGCTTGCAATGGGTCTGACCCAGCTTGACGTTGGCTCTAACTGGAACACTATGCCCTCCCACACCCACGACAGACGTATGGAGGTTTATCTCTATCTCGATATGGGTGAGAATGACGCAGTATTCCACATGATGGGCGAGCCCCGTGAGACCCGCCATATCGTTATGCACAACGAGGAGGCTGTTATCTCTCCCTCCTGGTCTATCCACTCGGGCGTCGGCACAAAGAACTACTCGTTCATCTGGGCAATGTGCGGCGAGAACCAGGAATTTACCGATATGGACCATATCTTAACTAAGGATCTTCGTTAACCAAACCTCACTTCGGCTCTGCCGAAACTTCACTTGCCGTAAGGCAAACTTCACTTGTGCGTAGCACAAACTTCACTTATTAAGCAAGATCTCGTCAAGCGGGTGAAGTTGCTCGTTTTACTCGCAGTGAAGTTTGATTTGCCGGGCAAATTAAGTTAAAAATATTTTTTAAAAGGAGAACATAAATTATGTCCAACACACAGATTTTCAACCTTGAGGGCAAGGTTGCTCTTATCACAGGCGCATCCTACGGCATTGGCTTTGCTATCGCAAAGGGCCTTGCTGCCGCCGGCGCAAAGATCGTTTTCAACGACATCAAGCAGGAGTTCGTAGACCGTGGTCTCGCTTCCTACGCTGCAGAGGGCATTGACGCAAAGGGCTACGTTTGTGACGTTACCGACGAGGACGCAGTAAACGAGCTTGTTGCCAAGATCGAAAAAGAGGTTGGTGTTATCGACATTCTCGTTAACAACGCAGGTATTATCAAGCGTATTCCTATGATCGAGATGAAGGCTTCCGAGTTCCGTCAGGTAATCGACGTTGACCTTAACGCACCCTTCATCGTTTCCAAGGCAGTTCTTCCTTCTATGATCAAGCAGAGATCGGGTAAGATCATCAACATCTGCTCTATGATGAGTGAGTTCGGACGTGAGACCGTTTCCGCTTACGCATCCGCAAAGGGCGGCCTTAAGATGCTTACCAGAAATATTGCCTCCGAGTACGGCCAGTACAACATTCAGTGCAACGGCATCGGCCCCGGCTACATTGCAACTCCCCAGACCGCACCCCTTCGTGAGCCCCAGGCAGATGGATCCAAGCATCCCTTTGACAGCTTCATCACCGACACCAAGACACCCGCAGGCCGTTGGGGCGACCCCTCTGACCTTGCAGGCCCTGCAGTATTCCTTGCCAGCGAGGCATCTGATTTTGTAAACGGTCAGATACTCTACGTTGATGGAGGTATACAAGCCTACTTCGGCAAACAGCCTGGATAAGAGGCATAAATCGCCCAATACTGCGTTACTCCTGCGATACTCGGCTCGGAGTAGGTAACTACACCGTCGCCTGTGTTTCTCGGAGTGCCTTGTCTTGAACGATTTCTGCACTCTTCTCCATAGTGCCTCACTATAAGCCTTCCCCTCGAGGGGAAGGTAGCGAAGCGGCACGAGGGTATTGAATGACAGTCCGGTGGACTGTCAGACCCCGAAGGTGACCGAGCCGCAGCGAGTAGCGAAGCGGCCTGAGGGTGTTAGAAAACAACACAGTGCGTTGTTTTCCCCCGAAGGTGACCGAGCCGCAGCGAGAAGTCCGCCCTTGGCGGTGGATGAGGATGACATCATACTGACGGATGAGGTGGCTTCAATCTAAATTCAATAGAAAAAGAGCGAATTTGCTAACTTTACTTGGCAAAATCGCTCTTTTTTTGTCTTTTTGTCTTATTTTATCGCTTGGTTGACGAAGTCAACTGCGGTGGAAAAAAGCTCTTCGTTAAGGCTGCCGTCGGGGTTTCTTATGAGAGTGTGATCAAGGTTTTCGTACTCCACAAAGCTGAATCTCTCCTCCTCTGCATATATCCTTTGGTACTCCTCATAGCCGAAGGCTATGGGAACGGTGGTGTCACGCCTGCCGTGAATGATCATTACAGGGCAGTCGCTCCTCTCAAAGCCGCCTATTGCGTCGGCGTCCGCATAGTCGCCGAAGAGCAGATGCTCGTAGGCGGACAGGAAGGGCAGCAGAAGTCTGCCCGGCTCGCCTGCGATCCGGTAGCCTACGTGCTCCATCATATCCATAGATTTGTTCCAGCCTGCGATGGATACCACAGCCGCCACGTCGGGCTGGTAGTTCAGCACGTTTCCAACCGACAGACCGCCCCAGCTGTAACCCATAAGGACGGTGGGAAGCCCTGCCGTCTTTTCTATATTTTCCGCATATTCTATTGCATAGCTTAGGTCAATATAGCCCTGGGGCAGACCGCCGATCTTGTCGCCCTCGCTCTCGTCGTTGCCTGTTGCGTCGTAGGCAAAGACGTAAAATCCCTCGCCCGTCAGGTAGTCGAATATATCCATATATCCCACCTGACCGCCACCGCCAAAGCCGTGGGCAAAGATTATCAGCGCCTTTTCTTCGGGCTGACCTTCTCCCTCGTCTGCTCGCTCATAGAGGTAGCCAACCAGGGTCTGCCCCTTGTCTGAGGTAAAGCTATGTCTTTCGCCTATCAGGTCAGGGAACTGCTCCTCGGAGAAGCGCATCTGCTCCGGGGTTTCGATTCTGTAACCGAAGCTTGCCTCATATATCACCGCCGCCACGCCCAGATGCAGACCTGCCAGCAGGATGACCGCCACCAAAGCAACGGCTATTATTTTTATCGCCTTATTATTTTTCATTATTTATTCCTTAATTTGTCATCCTGAGCGGCAGTCAGCCTTCTCGGAGACTGTTCCAAAATTGCGAAGGATCTCCGTGTGGGAGCCTTTTGCCATTCAGACTTCGGCAAGGGTCATCCTCATCCACCGCCAAGGGCGGTCCCCCTTCCCCTATCTTGGGGAAGGCTAACTCTGCACTCTGAATTCTGCTCCAACTCTTGAAACATAGTTTGCCGCTCGGGGAAATATAAGCGACAATTACACCCTCTGTACTACCACTCAGTAGCATCTCCTCGCTTGGCAATATACCGCAAGCGGTATACGCATTCTGCATTCTGCATTCTGCATTC
>JAZSMV010000050.1:0-25561 GCA_045536065.1 Eubacteriales bacterium
CGACTATGTTTCAAGAGTTGGAGCAGAATGCTGAATGCGTATACCGCTTGCGGTATATTGCCTGGCGAGGAGATGGTACTGAGTGGTAGCACAGAAAGTGTAATTCCCGCTTATATTTCCCCGAGCGGCAAACTATGTTTCAAGAGTTGGAGCAGAATTAAATTCGAATAGGAAATAAAAGGACGGAAAAGAAAATGAAGGCATGGAAAATTGTTCTTATTTCGCTTGTGGCGATTATCCTGATCGCTGCTATCGTTGGCGGAATAGTCATTGGTAGCATAGTATATCCTCAGCCGCTTGTCAGCGGAGAGGGAAGCCGTCGCATCGTATGCGTCGGTGACAGTATAACATACGCACAGGGAGTAATGGGCAGCAGAGAAAAGGACAGCTTTACCGCCATTCTTTCCACTTTGATAGAGGACAGCACGGTAGTTAACTACGGTCTGCCCAACCGAACTCTCCTTTCCACAGGCAATATGCCTTATGCTAACGAGAGTCATTACACCGCTTCTCTTGCAGAGGATGCCGATATAGTTATTTTTATGCTCGGCTCCAACGACTCCAAGGGAATAAACTGGAATGCAGAGAGGTTTGCCGAGGAGTACGAGGCTATGGTAAGAGCCTATATTGGTATGGAGTCTGCTCCTACCGTGTACGTTATGCGCCCCCCAAGACTATACCGTGAGGTGGTTGACGAGGGCGACGGCAATAACGAGATCATCAAGGGAGAGATGACTGAGATCATTAATTCCGTAGCGGCTGAGCTGGGCGTGGAGGTAATTGACTTGTACAGCGTGACCGACGGCCATCCCGAGTGGTTTGCGGACGGAGCGCACCCCGACGCAGAGGGCAACAGAGCCATTGCCGAGGAGATCGCAAAGCATATCGGTAAATAATTTTTAGCGGCAGGTATATCGCCTGCCGCTTTTGCTTTGTTTTATGTGATTAAGTCACCAAAAAATGTGTTGATTTTTTAAAATTAATGTGTTATAATCTACTCGTAAGGGCAAAACTTACTTTAATGAGAAAAATAAAACACATATAAAGGAGATTTCAAAAATGAATCTTAAGGGATCCAAAACAGAACAGAATCTTATGACCGCCTTCGCAGGCGAATCTCAGGCAAGAAACAAGTACACCTACTTTGCATCCGTAGCAAAGAAGGAGGGCTATGAGCAGATCGCAGCTATCTTCGAGGAGACTGCAAACAACGAGAAGGAGCACGCAAAGCTCTGGTTCAAGGCACTTGGCGGCCTTGGTGACACCGCAGCTAACCTTCTTGCAGCAGCAGAGGGCGAGAACTACGAGTGGACCGATATGTACGACACCTTCGCAAAGGAAGCTGAGGAGGAGGGCTTTAAGGCTCTTGCTAACCAGTTCAGAATGGTAGCCGCTATCGAGAAGACACACGAGGAGAGATACAGAAAGCTCCTTTCCAACGTTGAGCTTCAGCAGGTATTCGAGAAGTCCGAGATGACCATGTGGGAATGCCGCAACTGCGGTCACCTTGTAATGGGCAAGAAGGCTCCCGGCGCATGCCCTGTATGTGCGCATCCTCAGAGCTATTTTGAGGTTAGAAAAGAGAACTATTAATTTTTGGAATGCCAGATTTGGCGACATTCGCCTTTCCGTCGGCTTGACGTAGGTAACTACGCCTGGCGCCTAGGAAAAACAAATCTCGCCTAAATCTGCCTATCCCAAAAACTTGGGATGCCGAGTTTGATAAAACCAAAAAAATTTCAAGACCCGTTCGATCAGATCGGGTCTTTTTTATAACGAAAACCATGCGTTAGTTGCGTGGTTCAAAAAAATTAACCGATGAGTAAAAAATGCAGAATGTAGAATGCAGAATGCAGAGTGCAGAATTAGCCTCGCCTTGTAGGAGAGGTGGCGGCGTAGCCGACGGAGAGGTATTGTAGGGGCGACCATTGGTCGTCCGCTTGATGAGGTGTTGACCCTTGCCGAAGGCTATCTTGGGGAGGCTTTGATTTTACCTTCGCCCTAATTGCTTTGGCTTTCGGCGGGGCGCTAAAAATAAAATAATACTTAATATTTCCGCCTGTTGATTTTACTAATATTTTATGTTATAATTATTCTGTATAATTATAGTGGGATGATATGCCCCTTTGGGACATAAAATTCTGCGGCTAAAAAAAGAAAAGGAGAAAAAACGGTGAGAATACTTATTGTTGACGACGAGATAGAGATCAGAAAGGTGTTAAGGCTTCTGCTTGAAAATGCAGGCTACGAGATCACCGAGGCTGCTGACGGCGCACGTGCCGTTGAGGTTCTTATGGAGGATCCCGGCATTGACCTTTGCATAATGGATATTATGATGCCCGTGATGAGCGGTGTCGAGGCGACGAAGAAGATCCGTGAGTTCTCCACGATACCCGTGCTGTTCCTTACCGCACGCTCGCTTGAGAGCGATAAGGCGGCGGCATATTCGGGCGGCGGTGACGACTATCTTGTAAAGCCCTTCTCCTCAAGAGAGCTGCTTATGAAGGTTGAGGCGCTTACACGACGTTATAATAATTACAGCGTAAGAGGTCACGGTGGCTCGGTTATCCGTCTTTGGGGCGGAGTTCTGCTTATGCCCGATCGCCGTGAGGTTACGAAGAACGGTACGGTTCTTGAGCTCAGCGACAAGGAGATAGATATGCTTATCTATCTTGCCAAGAACCGTGGCAACCCCGTAAGCCCCAGAGAGCTTTACGAGGAGGTATGGGAGGAGATCGCTCTTGCATCCTCGGGCAACACCATAACCGTTCATATTCTTAATCTGAGAAGAAAGCTTGAGGACGATCCCGCATCGCCCAAGATCATACGCACCGTATGGGGAAAGGGATACCAAATTGACTGATTATAAGGAACACGGCAATCGATATAAGTCACGCTCGCTCTACTTTGGTCTGTTCCGAAGCATAATTGCAGGTGCGATTTTGGCTGTTATAACCTATCTTGTGATAGTTATTCCTGCGGCCGTGATCATTCACGAGACCTACGAGACTAATGAAAAAAAGCTTGAGCGACGAGAGGGCTATCTTACCGATCTGCAGAGCTTTGTGACGAAAAACGGGCTTGGCAACGAGCATATCGACTCTATCGGTGATTGGATAAGAGAAAACCCTTACGTGTATCTCCTTGTCTACACCGAACCTTCGGCTGTGCCTATGGCTTCGCTTCCAGAGGCGCCCACTCCCGGCGATGAAGCCAGAATGATCGAGTTCCCGGGTCAGCGTATCGACGACTCTATCGACCGTGACGATCTGATAAAGGCTGCCAGGAGAAACGGTTATTTTTACTTAGAGCTTGCCGACGGCGACGTTGTCGTTGCTATTAACGAGTACACCGAGGATTTTTATTACGCAACCTTCAACACCATAAGCCTGATACTCGGTGCTGTGGCGTTTATTCTCAGCATAGTTAACTATCTGAGGGTAATTATCGAGAGAATAAAGCGATTTGAGTCGGACGTTACCATCGTTTCGGAGATGGATATGAGCTATGAGATAGTCAGCGAGGGTGCCGACGAGATCTCAAAGCTCTCGACAAACGTTGAGCGAATGAGAAAACGAATGCTGGAGCATATCACCAGCGAGCAGGAGGCAAGGCAGGCCAACACCGAGCTTATCACCTCTATTTCCCACGACATCAGAACACCTCTTACCGTTCTTATGGGCTATATTGAGATGATGAAGGAGAGGGAGTGCGAGGACGAGGTTATGGCGGGCTATATTTCCGCCACCGAAAGCACGGCGCTGAGACTGAAGCAGCTCTCCGACGATATGTTCAAGTACTCGCTTGCCTTTGGCGACACCAAGGGTATGATAAATCTTGAGGAATACGACGCATACACCCTCTTTGATCAGATGATCTCCGAGCACGTTGTGCTTATGCGTGAGATGGGCTATGATATTCACGTTATGGCAACGGGTGAGAGGATAGACGAGGGCTGTATTATCGTCACCGATGCGCAGAATCTTATGCGTATTGTGGATAATATCTTCTCCAACTTGCGTAAATACGCAGATCCCGAGCATGCAATACTTCTGACCCTTGAGGCAAAGGGCGGAAAAATAATCTTTGAGTGCGAGAACAAGGTTCGCCCCGACACCGAGGGTGCGGAGAGCAACGGCATCGGTCTTAAGACATGCCAGCGACTTGCCTCGCTTATTGCCGATCGCTTTGATTATAAGCGTGAGGGCGACTATTTCACCTGCCGACTTGTGCTTGACTACCGTCACAGCTATCTGATGGCAGAGGATGATGAGGAGACAGAGGAATGATCTCTTTTAAGATACTTACAGAGCAGGTAAAGTCTGATCTGCTGAGTGAAATAAGGCTTGACGATCCCTTGGCGGACGCAGATCTTGCCTCGGAGAACCTTGATATGCTGCTCTCGGATGAGAGCGACACCGAGTATGCCGTAGCCTATGCCCGTGGCTGTCTTTTGGTGCGAATTTTTGACGGAGAATACAGCTTTATGTATCCTCTCTCGCTTTCGGGTGGCGCAAAGCCTGTCGATGCCGTCATGGAGATAAGAGCCTATGCGGTGAAGGAGGAGATTCCTCTTGTATTTTCTGCCGTGCCATCAAGATCTCTCGGCTCGCTTGCGAGAAAATTCCGTCATCTGAATATTGACGCCGAGGACAGAAAATGCCGCTATTATACGGTCAGGGTGATGAACGAGTTATCTCTCCTTGATGAGATACCCACCGTAGTCGGCGCATCGGGTATTAGCTTAACACCCCTCACCCCCGAGGATGATGCAGACTACACAAGGCTCTGCACCGATAAGGACACCAACGCCCTCTGGGGCTATGATTACAGTCAGGATGAGCCAAACCCCGACGCTTCCTATTTCCGTGAGAGTGCGGAGGAGGAGTTCTGTCGCAGTACAGCACTCTGCCTTGCGGTAAGGCATAAGGGGAAATTTATCGGTGAGGCGGTGCTTTATTACTTCGATATGCTTGGCGGCTGTGACTGTGCGGTAAGGCTTTTGCCCGAGTTTCGCAGAAAGGGTCACGCAACCCGTGCTTTGCGCTGTATTCGTGCTTTGGCAAAGGATATGGGCCTTTTGGTCCTTGGCGCATCGGTGGATATTCATAACGAGGCATCCGTACGTATGACGAAAAAGGTTTTGCCCGAGGTATCGAAGGATGAGAAAACTATAAGATTTCAGTGCAAACTGTAAACAAAACTTAACAAATTAGCAAATTTTCGGGAAAGGAGAGGCAAAAATGAAGCGCTTGGCAGTAGGAATACTTGCTCACGTTGACGCAGGAAAGACAACGCTTTCCGAGGGCCTGCTCTTTTCCTCGGGTAATATTTTAAAGCTTGGACGGGTGGACAGGCGTGATGCCTTTCTCGACACACACTCGCTTGAGAGGGAGAGGGGAATTACCATCTTCTCAAAGCAGGCTATTCTCGAGCTTTCGGAAACCTCTATCACCCTTATTGACACACCCGGACATATTGATTTCTCCTGCGAGGCGGAGCGAGCCCTTTCGGTGCAGGACTACGCCATTCTTTTAGTCAGCGCCCCCGACGGTGTTACGGCTCACACCAAGACCCTCTGGCATCTGCTGGCGGCGAGGGGTATTCCCACCTTTATTTTTGTAAACAAGCTTGACATCTCGGACAGACGGCGTCACCAGATACTTGAGGAGCTGAAATGCACACTTTCTCAAAGGTGCGTGGACTTTACCGAGGACGATACCCCCGACTTTTTCGAGGCCTGCGCATCCCAGGATGAGCGGCTTATGGAGGAGTTCTTCTCCACCGACAAGCTAGAGGTCGAGGGCATCTGTCACGCTATATCGAAGCGGAGGATCTTCCCATGCTACTTCGGCTCGGCGCTGAAAATGAAGGGTGTTGCCGAGCTGCTTTGCGGAATTGACAAATACACCCTTGAGCGCAGCTATTCCGACAGCCTTTTCGGCGCAAGGGTCTATAAGATCGGCCGTGATGCACAGGGCAAGCGGCTTTCCTACGTAAAGATCACAGGCGGCTCGCTTAAGCCGAAGGATATTATTGAGATCACCGACAAGAGCGGTGAGATAATTCGTGAGAAGGTAGAGGAGATAAGGCTCTATTCGGGCGATAAATACAGAAGCTTGTCGGTTGCCCCTGCGGGAACGGTATGCGCTCTCCTTGGTCCCACCGCCACAAAGGTTGGTATGGGTCTTGGCTTTGAGACAAGCGACACCCAGACCCTCTCGCCCGTTCTCGATTACCGTATGATACTTCCGGGGGGTGCAAACCCCTATGAGTCCTATATGCGACTTATGGCTCTTGCCGAGGAGGATCCCAGCCTTGCCATGACCTACGAGCCCTCAAACCACGAGATAAGGGTCAGGCTTATGGGCGAGATACAGATAGAGGTGCTTCGCCGTGTGATCGCCGATCGCTTTGGTCTTGCGGTGGAGTTTGACGAGGGCGAGATACTATATAAAGAAACTGTTGCGGATGAGGTGCTTGGCGCAGGCCATTTCGAGCCGCTTCGCCATTATGCAGAGGTCCATCTCCGCATCGAGCCACTTCCCGAGGGCAGTGGCATCATCACAGCCACCGAGTGTCCCACCGACACATTGAGCCTTAATTGGCAGAGGCTTATCATCACTCATATTGAGGAGAGAGTACACCGAGGCGTGCTTACAGGCTCGCCTCTTACCGACGTGCGTATAACCCTGACCGCAGGTAAGGCGCACTTAAAGCACACCGAGGGCGGAGATTTCCGTCAGGCAACCTACCGTGCCGTAAGGCAGGGGCTTATGAAGGCTCGCTCGGTGCTGCTTGAACCCACCTTTGATTTTCACATCGAGCTGCCCAGAGATAATCTTGGCAGACTGATGAACGATATAACCTCTATGCACGGCAGCTCTCTGGCCCCCGAGATAAACGAGGATTGGGCTATCCTTGAGGGCAGATGCCCGGTAGCCACAATGCGCTCCTATGCCAGCGAGCTTCGTGCCTACACCCGTGGAGAGGGAAGAATAGCCCTCACCGTTGGACCCTATATGCCGGCTCACAACACCGACGAGGTGATCGCAAGGCGTGGATATGTAGCCGAGCTTGACGACCGCAATCCCTGTGGCAGTGTGTTCTGCAAGGGTGGCTCGGGCTATGCTGTGCCCTGGGATGAGGCAGATGCGCTTATGCACGTAACACCCACAGGCGTCAGCCGTGAGGTAGCCGAGCAGACTGTGGCGGTCAGAGTGGCGAAAAAGCTTGATTACCGTGGCACAGTCGAGGAGGACAAGGAGCTTATGCGCATCTTTGAGGCCACCTACGGCAAGGTAAAGAAGCGTGAGGTAGCCGAGAGACGTGAGAATTCGGCAACCGCTCCCGAGAAGAAGGAGCGCCCGAAAAAGCTAAGACCAAAGGGTGAGGAGTATATCATAATCGACGGATATAACTTCATCTTCGCCATAGACGAGCTTCGCCGAGCCGCCGAGAGCGACCTTGCAAGAGCCAGGGATGTTGTCACAAGGCTTATGTGCGACTACGCCGCTTTCCGAAGGTGCAGAGTTATCATTGCCTTTGACGGATATAAAAGGCTTGGAGGAGAGGGAAGCGTGGAGGAGCTTGGTCCTGTGACTGTGGTCTACACCAAAGAGCGACAGACCGCCGACTCCTATATTGAGCGCACCACCTACGAGATCGCCGACAATCATAGCGTCAGGGTAGTCACCTCCGACTATCAGGAGCAGCTGGTCATTCTCGGCTCGGGCGGACTCCGTGTGAGCGCACGAGAGTTTTACGCCGAGATAATGGATAATCTTAAGCTTATCCGTGAGAAGATCGACAGCTATATGAACAAGGCTTAAACTTGTTTTAAATTTTTATTTTCGGGTATTGCGAAATTGTCCGATACCTGCTAAACTACTATGTAAGAATATCATTTTAAGAGGAAATATAAATTGCTTTTATTCAAGGACAAGCTTGCCGAATCGCTTAAATCGGTATTGCCCATAGCCCTTATCGTTTTAGGGTTAAGCGTAACCATAGTGCCCATATCCACAGGCGATATGTTCTTATTCCTTGTTGGAATAGTCTGCCTTGTGTTCGGTATGAGCCTTTTCACCTCGGGTGCGGAGATGTCTATGCAGCCGCTGGGCTCCAAGATAGGCTCCACCGTGGGTAGCAGTAAAAAAATATGGCTTATAGCCTTTATAAGCTTTATCATAGGAATTTTAGTTACCATTTCCGAGCCCGACCTTCAGCTCCTTGCCGAGCAGGTCAGCGGTATGGAGAATATGATGCTTATTCTCACCGTTTCGGTGGGCGTTGGAATATTCCTCGCCATTGCGGTTATGCGTATCGTGTTCAACTGGAATCTGACAGCCATAATGATAGGCTTCTATTCGGTTGCCTTTGCGCTGTCCTTCTTTGTGGACGACAGCTTCCTGTCGCTTGCCTTTGACTCGGGCGGAGTTACCACAGGCCCTATGACCGTACCCTTCATTATGTCTATCGGCGCGGGTGTTTCTATGTCAAAGCGCTCGGGCGATGACCGTGGCGATTCCTTCGGTATCACAGGCCTTTGCTCTATCGGTCCTATTATCTCGGTTCTGGTGCTTGGAATCGTGATGAAGGTTGAGGGAACCTATATTCCCACTATAAACGAGCCTGTTCCCGATACAAGAGACGGTGTTATGAGATTTATTCACGGCTTCGGCGAGCATGCCGTTGACGTGCTTGTGGCTCTTGCGCCCATTATCGTTTTCGCTATTCTGTTCCAGCTACTCACCCACGCATTCAACAGGGGCCAGCTTATCAGAATGGCTATCGGTATTCTTTACGTTCTCGTGGGTCTTGCGGTGTTCCTTACAGGCGCAAACGTAGGCTTCCTTCCCACAGGCACTACCATAGGCACAAGCCTTGCCTCTATTGGCGGCGGCTGGCTTTTAGTTCCTGTAAGTATGCTTCTCGGCTACTTTATCGTAAAGGCCGAGCCATCGGTTTACGTTCTTAATAAGCTTGTTGAGACTATGTCCGCAGGCGCCATCTCGGGCAAGACCACAGGCCTTGGCCTCTCTATCGGTGTGTCGGCGGCTCTCGGACTTGCGGCTGTCCGTATCATCACGGGTATTCACATTATCTGGTTCCTCATTCCCGGCTATATCATCGCCCTTACCTTAAGCTTTTTCGTGCCTAAGATCTTCGTGGGTATTTCCTTCGACTCGGGCGGAGTTGCCAGCGGTACTATGATGTCCGCCTTCGTGCTTCCTCTCTGTATGGGAGCCTGCAACACCCTTGGCGGTAACGTAATGACCGACGCATTCGGCTGTGTTGCCTTTGTGGCGATGGCGCCTATTATCGCAATTCAGATATGCGGCTTTGTCTATAAGGTAAAGACCGAGAACAGAGTGCGTAAGTTCGTTTCGGCAAGCGAGAGCTTTATTGATTACGAATACGACCGTGACGTTCGCAGAAGTAACGTTTACGCAAAATATATGGCGGAGGAGGTAAAGACGGATGGCAAGGAAACCGGCAGCGGAGAATAACCGTGTAAAGCTGCTTATCAGCATCATAAATAAGGAAGATGAAGGCCGCCTTACCGAGATCGTCAACGATTGCGCCACCGCCGTACACTTCTCGGGTATGGGTCACGGAACGGCAAGGTCCAGCTATATGAATTACTTCGGTCTTGGCGAGGTGGATAAGCGTATCACCATGTCCCTGATCCCTGCGGGAGCCGAGCATAATATACTTAACGCCATAGGCCACGGACTGAAGCTCTATCTTGTGGGACGAGGCATTGCCTTTACCGTTCCGCTCTCGGGAGTATCAAGCATACTTAATGATGCTATTCTTTCGGGTGTGGACAGACCCGACCGACCCACCGCTCGCAGAGCGCCCATTTCCAAGAAGAAAAAGGAGAAAGAGATAATGCACGAGCTTGTAATCGCTGTGGTTAACACCAAATACACCGATCTGGCAATCGAGGCGGCAAGAGCCGCAGGCGCCACAGGTGCTACCGTATTCCACACAAAGAGCATTAATAACGACAGGGCAGAGCAGTCCATCGGCACCTCTATAAGCCACGAGACCGACAGCGTGTTCTTCCTTACTACCCTTGAATATAAGACCAGAATTATGGAGGCTGTCCGTGATGCGGCAGGCCTTAAGACCGAGGGCGGAGCAGTCATCTTCTCTCTGCCTGTTGACGACCTTGTTGGCGTAGGTCGATTTGAGGACTACGTGGACGGCGAGGAGAATCGCTGATAAGCTTACTACCTGAAATTCCGGGAAAGGAGAAGATAGTTTTGAAAAACGTAAAGAAAAGAATATCACGTCTTATTTTTTCAAGATACGCAATCTGCGCCCTGACCATAGCGGCAGAGGTGCTTATTATGGCCTTTGTCATTGCGGCGGCATCTATCGTTTCCTACGTCTTCTTTGGCATTGCACTTATAGTTGACGCTATCGTGGTGATCTCTATCATCAACCGTGATGCCAACCCCGAGTATAAGGTCACCTGGATAATCGTAGTTCTGCTTTTGCCTCTGCTTGGCACTATGCTATATCTGATATTCTATCGCAGACGGCTTACCAAGCGTGAGGAGAGGCTGCTTGCCAGCATATTTGAAAAAATCAAGGCTCAAAATAGCAGTCAGTCGGTGTTCGATATGATGCGCCGCCGCAGTCCCCTTGCGGCAGGTAAGGCCAGGGCCATTATGAACGACGACGTGCTGGCTGGCGTTTACACCAATTCATCATCTGTATTTTTCCCCACGGGCGAGGCGTATTTCAAGTCGCTTACCGCAGAGCTCCGTCGGGCGAAGAAGTTTATCTTCCTTGAATACTTCATCATCTCCTTCGGCGAGCTGTGGGACGAGATACACGAGATACTTGTAGAGCGTGCCAAGGCGGGTGTTGAGGTCAGACTTCTCTTTGACGACTTCGGCTGTATGAGAACCCTGCCTCAGTACTATGAGATCACTCTGCGCAAGGAGGGAATAAAGGCATATCGCTTTAACCGAGTGAGTGTTGAGATGTCCTCCATACACAACAACCGTGACCACCGTAAGATATGTATTATCGACGGCAAGGTGGGATATACGGGCGGTGTGAATATCGCCGACGAGTACGTGAATAAGAAAAAGCGCTTCGGCTATTGGAAGGACGGCGGCATTATGCTTCGTGGAGAGGCTGTTGGCGGACTTATGAAGCACTTTCTGTCGGGCTGGGACTTTACCGTAGGTAAGGTTGGCGACTATACCGAGTATTTTGATGCGGTTGAGCCTGCCACCTACAACGACGGCGGCTATTATCTGCCCTTCGGCTCGGGTCCCGCTCCCATTTACGAGCGCCCTGCGGGCAAGAACGCATATCTTAACCTTATCAATCAGGCGAGAAATTACGTATACATCACCACACCCTATCTTATTATCGACTACGATCTCACCGAGTCGCTCTGCAATGCGGCGCTCCGTGGTGTTGACGTAAGGATAATCACCCCCGGCATTCCCGATAAGAAGAGGGTGAAGATCATGACCAAGAGCTCCTATCCCTATCTTATGAAGGCGGGAGTGAAGATCTACGAATATCTCCCCGGCTTCATCCACGAGAAGACCTTTGTCTGCGACGATAAGTATGCGGTTATCGGCACTATAAACTTCGATTACCGAAGCCTTGCTCACCATTTCGAGAATGCGGTATGGATGTACGCATCCCCCACCGTTCTTGTGGCAAAGGATGAGTTTTTAAAGACTATCGAGGAGTCGGTGCGCATAGATGAGAGCAAGTCAAGGCTCACTCCGAGGGAGTGGATAACCAAGAATGCTATCAGACTTTTCGCTCCTCTTATGTAAGGCACAGGACACATTTAACTAAAAACAAAAAAGAACGAGTGATGCAGGAAAAACACTGTAAAGCTCGTTCTTTTTACTTAATATGTAAACTAATCTTAACAAAAAGCCATTAAATTATCTCAATATCGCTTAAAAGACAGTCGTCGATAGGCACGATTTTTTCTTCAATCTCCTCGACAAACTTAGGCACCTCGCCCTTCTTTCTCTTTCTGCGGGCGTATCTTACCTTGTTCTGCTCCTCGCCGTCCTCGGTCTCCTCACCCTCGACGGTCTCGCCCTCGGGCTTTCTTGCAAACTTCCTTCTGATGCCGTCGGTCAGCTTCATTATCTTCTTCTGGATAAAGTAGGATACAAGCTCTACGATAAGCCTGATTATCATAAACACAGCGCCAAGCATAGCAACAATCAGCGCAAAGGGAGATACCGCATCCACAGCCACCAGCAGAGCGTATACCGCAGTGATGGCGCTGACTGCTCTTGCTATCATCTTAAATCTCTTGTAATAGCGCTTGATACGTTTAATTTCACCCGGGCGCCTTGTGGTAGACAGTCTGAGCACAAGATACACGCACATAAAGGCGGCGGTCAGCACCGCAAGAGCCACGTTCAGCGCCGTAACGCCGATGCCTGCGATAATGGTGTATATAAGATAAATAAGGTAGATGGAGTAGACGGTCAGATTGACTGTAATGGACAGCCTGCGAAAGACTCCGCCAACTACCATAGCGAGTTTGTTTTGCTTCTTTTCCAAGGTCTTTGGTCCTTTCATTGTCGTCTTTAGTATTTTACCATAATTTTTTATAAATAACAAGGGTATTCGGTAATAATTTCATCTCTTTACGAATAAAAAATTTCCTCACCGTTCAAAATAAGCGAAAAAGGATATTGAAATGTGTACTGCAATCAGATTTTCCGACAGGCTCTTTGGCAGAACCTATGATTATGAGCGCTCCTTCGGTGAGGAGCTGACCGTCACTCCCCGTGGCAGAGCAAGGATAGGCGAGGCGGAGAACCGCTATGCGATCATGGGTATCGGAGTGCTAGAGGACGGCTTTCCTCTATATTTTGACGGTGTGAACGAATGGGGACTTACTGCGGCGGCGCTGAATTTCCCTCGCTATGCCGTCTACCGTGACGACAGCGATGCCAAGGCGAGAGTGCAGGCATCCCACCTTATCACTCTTATCCTCGGCTTCTCAAAATCGGTGGAGGAGGTAAAGGGAATGGTGAAGAATATCACCCTTATCGACAACGAGAGTACCCTTGGCAAGGCGCCGCTCCATTGGATAGTGTCCGACCCACGTCAGTCGGTGGTGATAGAGTCGGTGGAGAGCGGCCTTTTTGTCTACGATAACCCTCTCGGCGTGCTTACCAACTCCCCCGAGCTACCCTATCATCTGACCCGCCTTGCCGATTTTTCTGCCCTATCGCCGAAGAATCCCGAGGAAACCACCTCGCCTCTTTATTCACGTGGTATGGGCGCTATGGGGCTTCCGGGCGACTATTCCTCCTCATCCCGCTTTGTCAGGGCGGCGTTTTTAAAGAAATACGCACAAGTTCCCGACGGCGACGGTATTGAGGGAGTGAACGCCGCCTTTGATATTATGTCGGCGGTGTCGGTGCCCCGTGGCGCTGTGCTGACCGAGGGCGGAGCAATGCCTCACACCCGCTACACCGCAGTAATCGATATGGAAAAGCCCTCCTATTACCTGACCACCGCCGCCTGCCGTACCGTCGGCAGACTCAGGCTCTCCGACTCGCTATCGGAGGGCGGTCGTATAATGAGTATTCCCATATACAGAGAGCAGAGCTTTATAGAGCTTTAAAGCCGCAAAAAGAAAAGAGCCGAAACGGAAAATCCGCAGGGCTCTTTTTTTATTTATCTGTTTTTCAAAATTTCTCTTGCCTTGAGAATAGCTATCTGGGTCTTTGAGTCGGTTATCTCGCCTCGCATCACCATTTCGTAAAGCTCGTCAAGGGTGTAATACTCAACCTCAAGGAACTCTCCCTCGTCAAGATGACTTTCCCCAAGGGTCAGCTCCTCTGCCATATAGATATACACCACCTCGTCAAGCAGGGCGGGAGAGGTTGCCATACTGCCAAGATAGGTATATCGGCCTGCTACGGTGCCGGTCTCCTCCCACAGCTCACGCTTCGCACCCTCAAGAGGGGGCTCATCCTTGCTGTTAAGCTTGCCTGCGGGGATCTCCAGCATCACTCTGCCGTGAGCGTAGCGATACTGCCTCTCCATAATAACACGTCCGTCGGGCAAAATTGGAATAACCGCCGCCGCTCCGTTATGCAGGCTTATCTCACGCACACTGCGGCTTCCGTCGGGCAGCTCTATACTGTCACGCACCACGTGGAGTGCCACGCCACAAAATATTTCCTCTCGGTCTATCTGCTTTTCTGTAAGATCATTCATCCTTTTTCCTCTTTAATCTTCTGAAAATTGCCTTCAAATCAAGCTGTGCCAGAACTATGGCAAGGAATACCACGCCGCAGCCGATATACTCACGCAGAGTCATGCTCTCGCCCATAACGATTATGCCGCCGATAACTCCGAACATAGATTCCAGCGACAGAATAAGCGATGAAACGGTGGGATCGATCTCCTTCTGTCCGAGTATCTGCAGGGTGTAGGCAACACCGCTTGAGAGAATACCCAGGAAGAGAAGGGGAAGAATAACGCTGCCTATCTCGGCAAGGCTCACTGGCGGATCAAATATAAGCGACAGAATTCCGTTCAAAATAAATGCCACAAGGAACTGTATGCAGGACATACGCACTCCGTCGCACCTTGAGGAGAATCTGTCTACCACGATAATATGTGCGGCAAAGATAAGTGCGCATACAAGCACTAAAAGATCCGACAGCTCAAAGGCTACGTCGGGGTGAATACACAGCAGGAAAAAGCCCACTATGGCAATGGGTATGCTGATGATCGCCTCGATATGCGGCCTTTTGCCGAAAAAAGTAGAGATAAGGGGCACAACCACCACGTAGAGAGCAGTGATAAAGGCCGCCTTGCCCGCATCTGTTCCGCCGCCGATGCCGTATTGCTGAAAGGCGGTGGCAACCGTGATTATTACACCGAGTATGGCTCCGCCTATAAGCTCTTGGCGGGTGAAGTCGGGTATTTTTTTAGAATTAAAGAGCCTCCTGCCGTTTTTCGTCAGTCTGTCCGTCAGGGGTATCAGGCATATCAGAAATAATGTGGCCAGAAGGCTTCTGATAGTGCCGACGGCGAATGGGGGAATCACCGTCGCAGCCTTTTGAGCCACGAAGGCAAGTCCCCATATAACCGTGGCGACTATGAGTAAAATATAAGAAATTCGTTTTTTCATTTAATCAGCTGTTCTTTCTCCAGGTGGAGGGACTAAGCAGGATAAGCATAGGGAATAGCTCAAGACGGCCTGCGATCATATTGAAGGTCAGCATAAGCTTCGAGAGATTTGAGAAGTCGGCAAAGTTCGCTGCCGGGCCAACACCCGAAAGACCGGGACCTACGTTATTTATGGTAGCCGCCACTGCGGTAAAGTTAGTAACAAGATCACGTCCGTCAAGCGAAATAACTAAAAGAGAGGTGATAAAGATCAGGACGAAGCACACGATATAAGAGCTTACCGATCTCACTACCTCCTTGTCAACAGGGCGACCGTCAAGGGTAACCTTCTTCACCTGTCTTGGATGGATAAGGGTGAACATTTCACGGATAAAGCCCTTGATGGAGATAAGCCATCTTGACACCTTCATACCGCCGGCTGTACTGCCTGCGCATCCGCCGATAAACATGATCATTATCAGTAAGGTTTTTGAGAGGGCGGGCCAGAGGTCAAAGTTCTCGGTTGCAAATCCCGTGGTGGAGATAAGCGATGCCACGGTAAAGGCTGAGTGGCGGAGTGCCTCGGTCACACTGCCATAGCTCGAATAGATATTAAGCGTGATGATTCCGATAGCGGCGGCAACGATGATAAGAAAGGCTCTTACCTCTGCGTTGAAGGCGTCACGGAACTTAAGCCTTAAAATAAGGTAGTAGGCGTTGAAGTTAATAGAGAACATCAGCATACCAACCGTCACTATTATCTGCTGGATGGCAGAGAAGGAGGCTAAGCTGTTGTTCCTGATGCCGAAGCCACCCGTACCTGCGGTTGCGAATGCGGTGTTTACCGCATCAAAGGGCTTCATACCTGCGATCAGCAGGGCAATAAAGAGGATAACCGTAAGGCCGAAGTAGATAGAGTAGAGAATAACTGCGGTGTGCTTTACTTTGGGCACAAGCTTGGATACGTCGGCACCCGTGGACTCCGCACGCATAATGTGCATGTTCTGTCCGCCTCCGAGAGGGAGGAATACCATAATGAATACAAGCACTCCCATACCGCCGACCCAGTGCATAAAGCTACGCCACATAAGTATAGCCTTGGGCAGATTCTCAACCTCACGGAAGATAGATGAGCCTGTGGTGGTAAAGCCGGATGCAGTCTCAAAGAGCGCATCGAAATAGTTGGTGGTCGCACCCGAGAGCATAAAGGGAATCGCTCCGAATATAGAGAGTAAAATCCAGCTCAAGGATACAATAACAAAGCCCTCACGGGCAAATATGCCGGTCTTTTCCGGCTTTTTATAAACGCAGAGGAATCCTATAGCGAGGCAGATCACAGCAGATATTGCAAAGGAGACAAGAGTCTGCCATTCGCTGTATACCACCGCTGTAATCATAGGCACGAGGAAGAATCCCGCCTCGAACATCAGAAGCCAGCCCAGCGTGTATTTTATCATTCGATAATTCATAGCCGGACTCCTTATTTGTTAAGTATATCTGCGATATTGTTAAGGGCAAGACCTTTGGTTACGATAACCACCGAGTCGCCTGCCTCGATAACGTCCTGACCACGGGGAGCGATCTGTGTTCTGCCACGCTGAATGGTTGCGATAAGCACACCGGGCTTTAAGGACAGCTGCATAAGAGGCTTGCCGATAATGGGCGAGCCCTCGCTTACGGTAAACTCCGCCGCCTCAACTCTGCCCTTGAACAGGCTGTATACAGTCTCGATATTAGAGCCTGCGGTCTTGTTCATAGCTCTTACGTAGCTGACGATGGTGTCGGCGGTAATATTCTTGGGATAAACGATAGAGTCAAGGTCAAGCTGACTTGTAATATCGTCGAAATCAATACGGTTGATCTTAGTGATAAGCTTACGGCTGCCCGACTTCTTTGCAAAGAGCGAGAGCAGGATATTCTCCTCATCAAGACCTGTCAGAGCAACGAAGGCGTCTGCGTGACCGATGCCCTCCTCCTTAAGAGTATCCTCATCGGTGGGATCGGCGTTGATGACCGTCACCTTGTCAAACTCGTTTGCAAGCTCGGTGCAGCGGGCAATATCCTTCTCAACAACCGTGCAGGAGATACCCGAGCCCTCAAGCAGATCGCAGAGGTAGTAGGTGATAGGGCCGCCGCCAACGATAAGCGCATTTTTAATGGGCTGAAGGCTGTAGCCTATCTTCTTGAAGAATGCCTTTGCGCTCTGGGGAGAGGCGATAATAGAGATAATGTCACCCTCACCGAAGATAAAGTTACCGTTTGCAATATAAACCTCGTCGTCACGCTCTACGGTGCAGAAGGTGACAGAGGTACGAAGCTTGCTTCCCACGTCCTTGATGGCCATACCTACAAGGCGGCTGTCCTCGGGCAGCTTAAAGGTGAGCAGCTCCACACGTCCCTTGGCAAAGGTCTCAATCTTGATCGCAGAGGGGAAGTTAAGGATTCTGGAGATCTCCTTCGCCGCCGCAAGCTCGGGGTTAATAACCATTGCAAGACCAAGCTCGTTCTTGAGATAGGGGGCGTCAATATTATATTCGGGGTTCTTAAGTCTGGCGATAGTACGGCAGTTCGCCGCCTTCTTTGCCATAAGGCAGGAGAGCAGGTTAAGCTCGTCGTTGCCTGTAACCGCAACAAGCAGATCGGTGTTGTCCACTCCGGCATCCTTCTGTGTGGAACGGGAGCCGCCGTTACCGATAACACCCATAATGTCAAGCTTGTTCGCCAGCGCCTTGACCTTTACGGGATCCTGGTCAACGATGGTAACGTTATTGCCCTCCGCATTGAGCTGAGCCGCCAGCGTAGAGCCTACCTTTCCGCATCCAACGATAATAATATTCATTCGGAATACCTCCGCTAATATAGTTCTCTTTTGCGGTCTTTCAGAAACATCGCCTCATGCACCGCATATCTTGTCATCTTATATTATAACTGTCTTAAAATATTTTGTCAAGTAAAATAACGGTAAAAAAGCGAAGAGCAATCAACTCTCCGCCTTATCATTTCCGGAAATAATTATCAATTTGCATTCCTTTTCGACCCTTTTGCAGTAATCGATCACCCATTTCGTGCCCTTTGAGGCTCCGTCCCATATGGCGATGACCTGATCCGCCATGTCAACAATGGTTTTGTTCCGCAGAATCGGCGCAGCACGTCCGTATTTGCTGTACTCGGGGATGATCTCGGTGAGAGCGATCCCGCTTGCCAAAGCATATTCACGAACACAGCTATCAACCCCCTTTGCGCCGCCCGAGATAAGCTCGACGCAGTCTGAGGGAATATGCTCTCCGATATTTATTTCAGTAATACCTCTTGAACCCACGATCGCAATTTTCATTCTTTAACAATGCTCCATTTTATAATTTAGTATACTTAAATCAAGTATACTTTCAACATTATACCACAAAATAATCTTAAAATATACTTATATTAAGATTTTTCCGAGGTTTTTTTATGAGAAATAAGAACAACAAGCATTTAGGCATTGAGATCGACCCCGAGCTTCATCACAAGCTCCACTATATTTCAAAGTATTACGGCAGATCTGCCAACGGACAGATACTCTATCTTATCCGTCAGGCTATCAAGGAATTTGAAAATGCCGAGGGTACTATCGAATATCCTCCCGTAGAGAAGTGATGGACAAAAAAGGACGGCAACCGCCGTCCTTTTTTATATTTTATTCGGTTGTGTAGTTGTCGAAATAGCCCTGGATATAGACGATAGGCGTACCCTTGTCACCCGAGCCGCTTGTCAGGTCGCAGAGCGAGCCGATAAGGTCGGTAAGCTGACGGGGTGTGGTGCCCTCGGATGCCATATTGCCCACAAGGTTGGCGTCCTTCTTCTCGATCTCCGACTTGATAGCCGCCTTCAGCTCCTCACCGGAGAGGTTAGCGAAATCATTGTCCGCAAGATACTTAAGCTTAAGCTCGTTGGGTGTGCCCTCAAGTCCGGAGGTATATGCGGGAGAAACAACAGGGTCTGCAAGCTCCCAGATCTTACCTACGGGATCCTTGAATGCGCCGTCGCCGTAGACCATTACCTCAACCAGCTTGCCTGTCGCCTTAAGCACTCTGTCCTGAATGTCCTCAACAAGAGTCTGACAGTCACGGGGGAAGAGCTTTATCTGCTCCTCGGTAGCCTTGTTGGAGCCGAGAAGTCCGTAGTTTTCGTTATAGCCCGAGCCGTTTACGGGTGCGGTAAGGATCTCGTCCATACCGTATACTATCTCTGCGCCTGCCGCCTTGAGAATACGCTTGGTGCGTGCTCTGGTGTGGATGTCGCAGTTCAGCACGTTCTTTGTATAGTCGAGGATCGCACGGGGGTTGTTTGCGAAGATGATCTCACAGTCAGCGCCCTCGTCACGAATCAGCTTTTCGTAGTATTCAACGTAGTCAACGCCGGTGAAGCGGTGCTTCTCGTAGCCGAAAAGCTCACGGTACTTCTTAACGTCAAGCACGTCACGGTAGGGATCAACACCCTTCTCGTCCATAAGGTCGATGCTGATAAGGTGGTTTCCAACCTCATCGGAAGGGTAGGAGAGCATAAGCAGGATCTTCTTCGCCCCTCTTGCGATACCCTTAAGGCAGATAGCGAAACGGTTACGGCTGAGAATGGGGAAGATAACGCCAACGGTCTCGCCGCCGAACTTTGCCTTAACGTCCGCCGCAATGTGATCAACGGTAGCGTAGTTACCCTGCGCACGGGCAACGATAGCCTCGGTCATGGCAATAATATCTCTGTTACGGATCTCATAGCCCTCGGATGCCGCCGCCTCGAGAACCGAGGAGGTAACGATTTCTGCAAGATTATCACCGCTTCTGATAATGGGCGCTCTGACGCCTCTTGATACGGTGCCTATCATACGACTCATTTTTTTGATCTCCTTTCGTAACTAACGAAAAAATTAATACATTTCATTATATCAAATTTATATGGCTTTGTAAAGGGATTTTAGATAAAAAGTAGAGGAAATCTATTCTTTTTTTAAGAGAACGCTCGAGGATAAAATAACACAAAAAATCACAACTCCCAAAATCTTGTTTTTTTAAAAATGACAAAAAACAAAGAAAAAACGGCTAAAATGCAAACAGAACTTTGCAAAATAACCGTTTTTATACCAAAAAATCTTATTTTTGTATTGCTCGCTTGATAGCCTCAAAGGACTCGTCGCTTATATGATGCTCAATCTTGCAGGCGTCGGCGGAGGCGATCTCCTCGTCAACACCGAGAGAGGTGAGGAACTCGGTAAGCACGCTGTGGCGGTCATAGATCTTCTGCGCCACCTCACGGCCTGCGTCCGTCAGGGTGATATAGCCGTCCTTGTCAACGGTGATATATCCGCCGTTTTTGAGTATACCGATAGCACGGCTCACGCTGGGCTTGGAAAATCCCATGTGCTCGCACACGTCGATAGATCTTACGTGGGGATTTCCTTCGGTGAGTATTAAAATTGTTTCAAGGTACATCTGACCCGATTCTTGCAGATTCATATTATTCTCCTCGGCGTTATGCCGCTTTTTTATATAGTTTAGCATAGTTTTAGAAAAAAATCAAGTCGTGGCAGGGAAGTTTTATTTTTGTTAACGGGATCGATTGACATTGCCTGGCTGAAATGGTATAATTTAAGTAGAAATAAAAAAGGAGGCTTTGTTTATGGATTTTAATGATTTTATGATGTATCTTGGCTGGGCAATCGTTATCGTAATAAACTTGGGTAATATAGGCTCCCTCGTTTATTCATTTATCAGGAGAAGTCCCTTCGGTATTATTTCATCCTTTGCAATGCTGATTTTTATGGTATTTATGGATTCCGTCTTTATTTTCGGCGGTTCTGCCGCTCACGGTGCAGCCACCAATTATGAGCTGTATGAGGCAGGGTGCTACTACCTTGTGAATCACGGAAATTACACAGAGGTCAGCTACGAGGTGTTCAGATATATGGAGATAATTGAGCCCGTGGGCATTATTGCCTTCGTTGTCGGTTTTATCAGTACTTTGATTGGAAACAAGCTGGAAAAGGGCAGTTTTTTCCCAAGGGTGTAAGAAAAAAGACCATCAAATGATGGTCAAGGAATAGGGATATTCGCCTTTAGCGAAGATTTTTCGCTTTGCCGCTGGTGAGCCAGCTCCCCGACGGCTATCGCTCAAATGCGTACCCCGCACCTTTGGTGCTGTAGTGAGAATCCTCTGTTTCGATGCCAAAAGAAAGAAAAAAGACCATCAAATGATGGTCTTTTTTCTTTGGCAGCGGAATAGGGATTCGAACCCCAACATACAGAGTCAGAGTCTGCTGTGCTACCGTTACACAATTCCGCTATCGCTCTGACGCTCGTTTATTTTAGCACAAAGATAACCGTTTGTCAAGTGCTTTTTTGAGTTTTTTTAAAAGTTTTTATGAAAATGCCCTTTTCAATGGGTGTCTGAATAGATTTTCCCCTTGCCAAACCGAGTGTTTTGTGCTACAATAGGGGTTGGAAAACAAAAAAGGAACGAAAAGATGAAAAAAAGCAGAATTATCCTTGAGACATTTCTCACAATGTTTAAAATCGGCCTGTTCACCTTTGGCGGCGGCTACGCAATGCTGGCGCTGCTGGAGGGCGAGCTGGTGGAAAAGAAAAAATGGATAGAAAAGGAAGAGTTTCTCGATATGGTGGCTATCGCCGAGTCAACTCCCGGCCCCATAGCGATCAATTCCGCAACCTACATTGGCTTCAAGCGTGCAGGCGCGCTTGGCTCTGTAGCCGCAACTCTCGGCGTTGTGCTTCCTTCCTTTATAATCATTTATATTATATCCCTCTTCCTTGATAAATTCCTTACCTTCGAGCTTGTGGCTTACGCCTTCCGTGGAATCCAGGCGGGCGTGGTCTACCTCATCCTCTCGGCAGGTATCAAGATGCTTAAGGGAATGAAAAAGAATCCTATGTCTATTGCTATCCTCTGTACCGTGCTGACACTTATGGTGCTGTTCTCGGTATTCGCCATAGACTTCTCGGCTATATTCTTCATTCTCATCTCTGCGGCGGTGGGCCTTGCCGTATTCGGCATTGGTAAGATGAAAAGCAAGAGAGAGGAGGGCGAGAAATGATATTCCTTGAATTATTTATCACCTTCTTTGAGATCGGGCTATTCACCTTCGGCGGAGGATATGCAATGATCTCCCTCGTCCGTGAGCAGACTCTGGCTCACGGCTGGCTTACCGAGGCGGAGCTGCTTAATATGATCGCAGTGTCCGAGTCCACCCCCGGCCCCATAGCCGTAAATATGGCTACCTTCGTAGGCTCCGCCCAGGCGGGAATTTTAGGCTCTGCCTGTGCGACCCTTGGCGTAGTGCTTCCTTCCTTTATCATTATTCTGCTTATCAGCGCAGTGATAAAGAACTTTCTTAAGGTGGAGGCGGTTCAGGGCGCCCTCAGAGGAGTGCGTCCCTGCGTGGTTGCTCTCATTCTCGGAACTGCCATAACCCTTGCCATGAGCACCCTTCTCGGCTTTAAGTCGGTAGAGCAGGGTAGTATAACCCCCGACTATATGGGCATCATTATATTCGCAGTAGTGGCAGGCGCTTCCTGGCTGATAAAGAAGCTCAGCGGCAAAAAGCCCTCGCCCATTATCCTTATACTTATCTCGGCGGCTTTGGGTATGATTTTGTATTCCATATAGCCACAATTTCGGTGTCGTGAAAAGTCGAAAGGGTGAAAAAACGCCAAAAATCCTCGAAAAATCAATGTAAACAAATGTTTGCAAACAAAAGTTTACAATTTGCACAAAAAGGTCGGGAAAGGCAAAAACCCGACCTTTTTTCTCTTTACAAAGCGCACGTGCGCGCATACGTGTATATTATAATATTGTAGAAAAAAGAAAAACGGCGTATTGGCTGCCGTTTTTCTTGCTTTCGTTTATTTCTTGAAAAATGGCTTAAAAACGCCCGTTTTCCTTGAAAAATCAATGATTTTTGCTACTTTTTGTAGCATTTTTCGTAAACTTAAGTTTACGCAAAAAATGATAGAAATTCACGCTTTAGCGGATAAAATTGGTTCTGAAAGCCTTCTCTGTCGGGGGAAGTCCCTCCTTCTCCTTACCGAGAGATATGCTTCGGATAAGGAAGGCTGTATTTCTTCCCAGGTTTCTCATACACTGCATTCCCTCCTCGTCAAGCCTCGCATCATCACCGCTTCCGCCGTGAACCTGATTCCAATAGGTAGAGCTTACCACCGGCATTCCCGATATGGTGAAGTACTTGTTCAGCACGTCAAAGGCCGCAGTACAGCCTCCCCGTCTTGCGCAAACAACCGCCGCACCAACCTTGAATCTTTTATCGAAGCTTGTGCTGTAGAACAGGCGGTCGAGGAATGAAACTAACGCACCCGAGGGCGCAGCATAATGCACAGGCGAGCCTACGATAATACCGTCGGCCTCCTCGAAGAGTCCTGCTACTCTGTTCACCTCGTCGTCAAAGACGCATCTTCCCGTATTTCTGCAGGAGTAGCAGCCGATACATCCGTTCAGCTTCAGATGTCCCACCTGTACGGTCTCGGTGTCGACCCCCTCCTCCTTCAGCACCTTCTCCACCTCGGCAAGAGCCGCCGCAGTGGTGCCGTTCTTATGCGGACTGCCGTTTATAAGTAAAATCTTCATCATTTTCTCCCTTCGCATTGTGGTTTTTGATCGATTTTTGGCCTGTCGGGCCTCTTTTTTATTTATTATAACACGGATTTTTGCCGAATTCAATGCATTTTTCGTCCTTTTAAACGAGAAAAGCCTATCATTTTCGGCAGATTTACCAAAGTTTTATAAAAAAGTTAAAAAATATTAAAAGTTTACTTGCAAAATCCAAAAGGCTGTGCTATAATTAACACGTGAATTTATAATTATGCGCGTAATTTATCATTTTCAAAAGTACGGGTGTGGGGGAGACCTGACAGGAGAAAAGGATGGTGCGGTCTGCGTAATTAATCCAAAGATCGTTTGATCGAAATACACGGTCCCGAGGCGGAGCGTAGAAAGGTCGGAGTCACTATGAGTGTTGTTATCGGTATAGACATTGGCGGCAGCAGTACTAAGATAGTTGGTTTTTCGGCCAAAGGTAAGGAGTGGGAGCTTATCGAGCCCCAGATCATCAAGGCGAATGATCCGATTACCGCAACCTACGGCGCCTTCGGTAAATTTACCGACGAAAACAATTTAGCAATTTCCGACATATCAAAGATCATGATGACAGGCGTAGGCGCCTCCTACGTTAAGAACAGCCTTTACGGGCTTAAGTGTCAGAGGGTAGCCGAGTTCGACAGCATCGGGCGTGGCGGCACCTACCTTTCGGGTCTTTCAAGTGCGCTGGTGGTCAGCATGGGCACCGGAACCGCAATGGTTCACGCAAGGGAAGACGGCAGGATGAATTATCTCGGCGGAACGGGAGTGGGCGGCGGTACGCTGGTCGGCCTCTCAAAGCTTCTGCTGAACGTAGAGTCTATGAAGCATATCGAGAAGTTCGCTGAGGCGGGCAGCCTTGATAACATTGACCTGCGTATTAAGGATATGACGGCAAGCAATTCGATGACACAGCTTGAGGGCGATCTCACGGCGGCAAACTTCGGTAAGCTGTCTGACATTGCTACCAAGGACGACGTTGCACTCGGTATTATGAATCTTGTCTTTGAGACGGTGGGTATGATCTCCATATTCGCCGCACGCTCGGTTGGAGCGAAGGACATTATCCTGACCGGCAACGTTACCAGACTCGCTCACTGTAAACGCAAGTTTGACGAGTTTAATCATCTCGAGATTGGCAAGGGACTTAACTTTATTATTCCCGAGCGGTCGAGATTCGCCACCGCTATTGGCGCAGCGATGATTGGAATGCGGTGGGGTGAGAGATGAATATAATGCGCTTTGTAGTTCCCAAGAGCCTTGTTGAGCACGTAACGGTGGACAGCACCGTCCGTCAGGCGCTTGAGAAGATGAGGTTCCACAGATACGTTGCTATCCCGGTTATTGACGGCGAGGGCAAGTACGTTGGAATGCTCCGTAACGATGATATTTTTACGTATTTTCTTGAGGGCGGCAGCTTTGATACTAAGTCGGCCGAGAGGGATAAGGTAGGCGAGATACTTGACGGTAGGTATAACCAACCGCTCTATCACCACTCCACTATGGAGGAGGTTATCGAGAAGGTAAGCGAGCATAACTTTGTTCCTGTTGTTGACGATCGTGGCTGCTTCATCGGGATAATTTTACGAAGAGATATACTGAACTTCTTGTTCAACCACTATTGCAATAATGAGAAAAGGGGGGGAATTGATGGCTGACAACGAAAAGAATATGCCTATACAGGATCCCGAAAATCTTGAAAATAAAACATTAGAGCCCACGGTACCCGAGAGTGAGGTTGAGGCTCCCGCAGAGGAAAATCCCGTAGAGGAAG
>JAZSMV010000063.1:0-5221 GCA_045536065.1 Eubacteriales bacterium
CTTCCTCGATGCTGTTGCTGCTCTTAATGAGTGCGGTAGAACCGGCATTAAGGTTCTTGGCGGTAGATACGGTCTTGGATCTAAGGATACTCCTCCTTCTTCTATTTTCGCTGTATATGCTAACATGGCAGGTGAGCAGAAGAATCACTTCACTATGGGTATCGTAGACGACCTTACCGGTCACTCTCTTCCCGAGGAAGCAGCTCCCGATACCGCTCCCACCGATATGATCCAGTGCAAGTTCTGGGGTCTTGGCGGCGACGGTACTGTTGGTGCTAACAAGAACTCTATCAAGATCATCGGTGACCACACCGATAAGCATATTCAGGCATACTTCCAGTATGACTCTAAGAAGACCGGCGGTATCACCATTTCTCACCTCAGATTCGGTGATTCTCCCATCAAGTCCTCCTACTATATCAACAAGGCAGACTTCGTTGCTTGCCACAACTCGGCATATCTCAACAAGTATGATATGATCTCCGACGTTAAGCCCGGCGGAACATTCCTTCTTGACTGCCAGTGGACAGATGCAGAGCTTGATGCTCACCTTCCCGCATCCGTTAAGTCCTATATTGCTAACAACAACGTTAAGTTCTACACCATCAACGCTACCCAGCTTGCTATCAACCTCGGTAACGCAAAGGTTAAGAACACCGTTCTTCAGTCTGCATTCTTCACTCTCGCTAAGATCCTTCCCGCAGAGGAGGCTAACGGCTATATGAAGTATATGGCTACCAAGTCCTACCTCAAGAAGGGACAGGCTATCGTTGATCTCAACCATGCTGCTATCGATGCAGGTAAGGATGCTATCCACGAGGTAGCTGTTCCCGAATCCTGGAAGGATGCCGGCAAGACCGCTCCCGCAGCTAAGCTTGAAGGCAAGAGAGCAGATCTTATGAGCTTTGTAAACGACGTAGTTGTTCCCGTTGGAGCAATGAAGGGTGACTCCCTCACCGTTTCCACCTTCGCTAAGTATGCTGACGGTACCTTCCCCCAGGGCTCTGCAGCTTACGAGAAGAGAGGCGTTGCGGTTACCGTTCCTCAGTGGAATCCCGAGCACTGTATCCAGTGTAACAACTGTGCATTCGTATGTCCTCACGCTTGTATCCGTCCCTTCGCTATGACCGAGGAGGAGGCAGCAGGCGCTCCCGAGGTTACTAAGTTCGCGGCTAAGCCCGTTCTTAAGACCAACTACAAGTTCACCATGGCTGTATCTCCCCTTGACTGTATGGGATGTACTCTTTGCGTTAAGGCTTGTCCCGTTAACAAGAACGAGAAGCTCGGCACTGCTATTGAGATGAAGCCTATCGCTACTCAGCTTGATCAGCAGGCAGCTTACGATTACGCTGTTAACAACGTATCCGAGAAGTCCGAGCTTGTTGCTAATACCATCAAGGGTAGCCAGTTCAAGCAGCCTCTTCTTGAGTACTCCGGCTCTTGCGCAGGCTGTGCAGAGACCTCTTACGCTCGTCTTATCACTCAGCTCTTCGGTGAGAGAATGTATATCTCCAACGCAACAGGTTGTTCGTCCATTTGGGGCGGCTCCGCACCTGCTACTCCTTACACCGTAAACAATGCTACCGGTCGCGGTCCCGCTTGGGCTAACTCCCTCTTTGAGGACAACGCTGAGCACGGTCTCGGTATGTACGTAGGTCAGAAGGCTGTCCGTGATAAGCTTATCGGCTACGTTAAGGAGCTCCGTGAGGGCTGCAAGAGTGAGGAAAAGGCAGCTGTTATCGACAACTACCTCAACACTCTCAACGACGGTAAGGCTAACGAGGCTGCAACAAAGGCTCTCGTAGCTATGCTTGAGGCTTGCGACTGTGAGAATCCTCTTAAGGCTAAGATCCTTGCAGAGAAGTCCTACCTCTCCAAGAAGGCAGTTTGGATCTTCGGCGGTGACGGTTGGGCATACGATATCGGCTTCGGCGGTCTTGACCACGTACTTGCTTCCGGCGAGGACGTAAACGTAATGGTATTCGATACCGAGGTTTACTCCAACACCGGTGGACAGGCTTCCAAGGCTTCCAACATCGGTCAGGTTGCTCAGTTCGCAGCAGCAGGTAAGGCAATCGGCAAGAAGAACCTTGCAGAGATCGCTATGTCCTACGGCTACGTTTACGTTGCACAGATCGCTATGGGCGCAGATATGAACCAGACCCTCAAGGCTATCGCAGAGGCTGAGGCATATCCCGGACCTTCCATCATCATCGGCTACGCTCCTTGTGAGATGCACTCCATCAAGGGCGGTATGGCTAACTGCCAGGAAGAGATGAAGAAGGCTGTAGAGGCAGGTTATTGGCAGATGTTCAGATTCAACCCCGCGCTTAAGGCAGAGGGCAAGAATCCCTTCACCCTTGACTCCAAGGAGCCTACCGCTTCCTATCAGGACTTCATCAACGGCGAGGCAAGGTACACCAGACTTGCTCAGCAGTTCCCCGAGCGCGCTAAGGAACTCTTCGCAAAGGCTGAAGCAACCGCAAAGGCTAAGTATGAAAGACTCAAGAAACTGGTTGAGTTTTACAACGTATAATCTTTACTGAATATATGTTAACCTCCCACGGGCAACCCGTGGGAGGTTTTTTATAGTAATAAGATTGGTTATTAAGTATTATTCTTATGTATTATTGACATATTGAAACAATAGTGATATAATGAAAAACGAGCATGAATTAATCAATTGACATGCATTAATAAAATTTGAGGTGAGAATATGAAAAGAATTATTTCACTTGTATGCTTGCTTTCGATGCTGGTTGTCGCATTTGCATCATGCGATCTTCTTGGTATTGGCGATCATGAACACGTATTTTCCGAAGAGTGGACGATGGATAGTGATTATCATTGGTATGCATGTACCGTTAATAATAACTGCAAGGCGTACACCGGCCGTACTCTTCACGATTTTGCTCCCGATCTCGATGAGAATGGCAATACAGTCAATGTCTGCAAGGTTTGCGGATACAAGAATGACAGAGTAAGCACCGCGGCAGATCACGAGCATACTTTCGGCACTGAGTATACATCCAGTGATAACTTCCACTGGTATGAGTGTACCGTAGACGGTTGCTATGAAACCTCCAAGAGCAGGGAGCATCAGTTTGGCAATCCCGAAACCAACTATGCTGATAGCAAGATGACTGTAACATATACTTGCGTAGACTGTGGATTTGTAAAGTCTCAGACCTCTGCTGTGGATGCGAAGGTTGACAGCTCGGTTGAGTGGGATGCACTCTTTAGCAGCTTCAAGCTTACTAACTTCACTATGCACGTATATATGACGGATGGAGTGGAAACTCAGCATAATCATTGTGTCGTTTCTGAAGATGCACTTTATTATCACATTCCCGATTCTATAGAAATGTATATCGTTAAAGTGGACGGTGAGTGGGTAGGATATCGTCAGCATGAATATAATGTTGGTGAAAAGTTCAAATCTATTGAAGGCACTCAGGATGAACTTAAAACAGCATGTGAGAATTACTCCAGAGAGACTATTCTTCAAATATCCTTTGCGGAGAACTTTGACAAGTTCGTTTATAACGAAGCAGAGGGTACCTACACCGCCACAGAGACAATTACCGCGACATATTATGACCATTCCGGCAATCCTGAAGGCGAGCTTTACTGCTTCAACAGTGTTGTAAAGGTTGCTGACGGCGAGATCCTTTATATATCTTCCAGCTATAAGTTCGATGAAGCGGAAAGCAATATCCAATATTCCTTCATCTATGAAAACATCGGCATCTCCGAGGTCAGCATTCCTCAGTACGTTATCGATGAGGCAACTGCATAACAGTTTAAAATAATCAGAAGGGCTGCGATAAAATTTCGCAGCCTTTTTTATTTATGTAGAGGTTAATGCAAATAAAAAAATATTCAAAAAACTCAAAAAACACCTTGACAAACAGAATTCATCGGAGTATAATGTTATACGGTTAGCAAAGGCTAACTGAAAAGTAATCTTTTACATATGGAGTAAATTATGACCTTACTTAACGCCGAGGAGGGAAGGGAATACGTTGTTCTCAGCATCAACACCAACGATGAGGAACTCAACGCCTTTTTGTTCTCGCTTGGTTGCTACAGCGGTGAGCCCATTACGGTAGTTACACGCCGTAAACACGGATGTGTCGTTTCTATTAAGGACGGCAGATACAGTATAGATAACGCGCTTGCTGATGCTATTGAAGTCGAATAATATTATACCGAGTATTCGGAGAGGGCGGCTACAATTTCCCTTTCCTATTTAATTAGATAACGAGTCATTAATGTTTGCCTCACGGCCTTTAATGGCTCTGTCGTTTGAAAGTGAGTTAGCCTACGCTAACTACTAAGACGTCTGTAAAAATGACTACATACAGGAGGAATTAAATGAGAATTGCACTCACGGGTAATCCAAACAGTGGAAAAACCACGATGTACAATGCTCTTACCGGCCAAAATGAAAAGGTCGGAAATTGGGCGGGTGTAACAGTTGATAAAAAAGAGCACCCCATCAGAAAAAATTACTGTATCGGTGAAGAGGAGCTGATAGCGGTCGATCTTCCCGGTGCTTACTCGATGTCTCCATTTACCGCTGAGGAAAGCATAACATCAGCATACGTGAAGAATGAGCACCCCGACGTTATCATCAATATCGTAGATGCGACAAATCTTTCACGCAGTCTTTTCTTTACCACACAGCTTCTTGAACTCGGAATTCCTATGGTGGTTGCTCTTAACAAGACCGACTCTAATGAGAAAAAGGAAAACAGAATAGATGCTAAAAAGCTCTCCGAGCTCCTTGGATGTCCCGTGGTAGAAACCGTTTCTATCTCTGCAAAGGGACTTGACAGTGTCGTTTCTGTTGCTGTCGGACTTGTAGGGAATAGGCAGAAAGCTCCTTATACTCAGGCAGATATTGATCTTACAGATAAGGCTGCGGTAGAGTCTGAGGATAGACGCCGTTTTGCATTTGTAAACGGTATCGTAAAGAAGGTTGAGACCAGAAAGGTTCTCAGCAAGGAGAGAAACATCGGTGACAAGATAGATGACGTTCTGACGAATAAGTGGCTTGGTATTCCGATCTTTGCGGTCGTTATGTTCCTTGTTTTCGGCATTTCCCAGGCGTGGCTTGGCCCGTGGGTGGCGGACACCTTTGTCGGATGGCTGGAGGCGGGGCAGGGTCTTCTTGCCGATGCGCTTGCCAATGAGGCGGGCGAGCTTGGTATCTGGG
>JAZSMV010000129.1:0-6278 GCA_045536065.1 Eubacteriales bacterium
CCTTTACTGTAAGACGTGTTTCTTACGGTGTAGGCGTAGCGAAGACCTTCCCCATTCATTCTCCCACCGTAGAGAAGGTAGAAGTATTCCGTGAGGCAAAGGTGCGCCGTGCTAAGCTTTACTACCTTCGTGACAGAGTTGGTAAGGCAGCAAAGGTTAAGGAGAAGGTTAACTAATCCTTATCATGCCAAATATAAAAAGCAGAGTGCATTTGCGCTCTGCTTTTTATATTTTAAATTTGTTTTTGATCAAACGAGATCTATTCCAAGCTGCCTGCCGCCAAGAATATGGAAGTGCAGATGATGAACGGTCTGAGCGCCGTGCTCACCGCAGTTGGTAATTACTCTGTAGCCCTGAGTAAGACCCAGCTCAGCTGCAACCTTAGGAATAGCAAGGAATATAGCACGAAGATACTCGGCATTTTCCTCGTTTACATCATTTACAGAAGCAATGTGCTTCTTGGGTATTACAAGACAATGCACAGGAGCCTGAGGATCTATGTCGTGAAAGGCGTAGCAATATTCATCCTCATAAACCTTTTTCGAGGGGATATCTCCATTAATTATAGCGCAGAATATACAATCCATAAAAACAATTCCTTTCAGGTTAATTTATACTTTGATTTTACCATAAAGCAGTTAATTTTTCAATAGTTTTCTATAATTTCTTGACTTTTCATTCATTTTGTTATAAGATTAATATATAAAAATATTTTGGAGTTACTATGCCATACAAGCTTTATCCGTTACCCGCCTTTCCTGTGGAGAGCGATATGTGGGAAAAACTAAAAAATGAAAAACGTCCCATTGTTGTCTACGGTATGGGAAACGGAGTAGACAAGCTTTTTGACAGGCTGGACAGCTTCGGTGTCAAGGTCAGCGAGGTCTTTGCTTCGGATGGATTCGTAAGAGGACATTCATTCCGTGGATATAAGGTTCGCTCCTTCTCGGAGATAAAGGAAAAATATGATTCTTTCGTTATTCTTTTATCCTTTGCCTCAAACAGAGAAGAGGTTATAGATATGCTGTCGGAGATAGACAAAACAAACGATATGTACGTTCCCGATATGCCTGTCGCCGGGGTGGAGGAGTACTTTGATAAAGACTTCTACAATGCTCATTATGAGGAGATCAGAAAGGCCTTTGAGAGCCTGGCTGATGAGCATTCACGTGCTATATTCTCCTCGGTGGTAAACTATAAGCTTACGGGAAGAATGAAATATCTGCTTTCCTGCTATTCCACAAGAGACGAGCTGTATTCGCTGATGCCTGTGGATAAAATGATCACTACGGTTGACGCAGGCGCATACAACGGTGATACGGCAAGGGAGGTAAAGACCTATTTCCCAAATCTTAAACGCATTTATGCTCTTGAGCCAGATAGAAAGAATTTCAAGAAACTCGCAAAATATTCCGAGGCAGAACCTGGAATTGATATAAAAACGATTAATGCTGCCGCATGGAGTGAAAATGTTGGCGGTGTGTTTTACGGTAGCGGAAACCGCAACTCGACAGTCGTTGCCACAGCCTCCTTTGAGCATAGCAAGGACGAGGTTATGATGGTTAGGATCGACGATCTGACAGACGAGAAGATCGATTACATCAAGTATGACGTTGAGGGGGCAGAAAGGGAAGCTTTGATAGGCTCTGAAACCGTAATTGTGCGTGCTCATCCTACACTTCTTGTTTCTCTCTACCACCGTAGCCGTGATATTTTTGAGCTTGTGAATTTTGTCAGGGAGACCTATCCCGAATACTCGCTCTATCTTCGCCGCCTTAAGTGCTTGCCCGCCTGGGAAATAGATCTTATTGCGGTAAAAAACGATCCGAAAGGAACATATGATGAACAGACCTGAAATACTTTCTCCTGCAGGTAATTTTGAAAAAATGCGTGCGGCTATCCGTTACGGAGCCGATGCCGTATATCTTGCAGGACATATATTCGGAATGCGTGCCGCCGCCGACAATTTCTCGGTGGATGAGCTTGCAGAGGCTGTGGAATATGCCCACGCAAGGGGCGTTAAGGTATATCTTACACTTAATACTATGCCAAGAGAGTATGAATATCCCATACTTCGCAAATATTTAAGCGATCTTTCGCATATAGATATTGATGCAATGATTATTGCCGACGTTGGCGTGCTTATGCTTGTCAAAGAGATTTTGCCCGAGATGGAGATACACATTTCCACCCAGGCAAATGCTACCAGCGCCGCAGCCTGCCTTGCTTGGTATAAGCTTGGTGCAAAGCGTGTGGTGCTTGCAAGAGAGCTTACCCTTGATGAAATTAAGGCTATCAGAGCAGGAATTCCCGACGAGCTTGAGATAGAATGCTTTGTTCACGGATCTATGTGCGTGTCCTACAGCGGCAGATGCCTTTTGTCTAACCATATGGTAGGCAGAGATGCCAACCGTGGAATGTGCGCTCAGCCTTGCAGATGGAATTACACCATAAAGCATTATGAAATTGAGGAGGAGAAGCGACCCGACTGTAAGATGCCCATTGAGGAAATCAACGGTGAGACCTTTATTATGGCGAGCCGTGACACCTGTACTATCGAGCATATTCCCGAGCTTGTTGAGGCGGGAATAAATTCCTTCAAGATCGAAGGAAGAATGAAGTCGGCTTATTATACCGCCGTTGTTACCAATGCCTATAAAATGGCACTTGATTCCTATTTCTCGGGTAATTATCAGTATGATCCGGAGTGGTACCGTGAGCTTGAGTCTGTAAGCCACAGAGATTATCATACCGGCTACTATTTCACAGACTCCCACGCTGACGCAAACCTTGCGCCTAACAACGGATATATAAAGGACAAGGCATATCTTGCCGTTGCTGTTTCCTATGACAAGGAAAACGGTCTTGCCGAGTTCACTCAGCGTAATAAAATGCTCAAGGGTGATCCTGTCGAGCTTTTAACTCCCGGTAAGATTGGAAGAGCACTTATTATAGGAGAGCTCTTTGACGAGAATATGAATCCTATTGAAAGCACACCTCATCCATATATGAGATTCTTTATGAGAGTACCCTTTGAAATCTGCGAGGGAGATATCCTTCGTGCTAAATAACGGAGAATTATAGTGTTTATTTTAGAAATACTTAAAGCGATAATCATTGGTGCCGTGGAGGGAATTACCGAATGGTTGCCCATAAGCTCGACGGGACATATGATTCTGATCGACGAGATACTTAAGCTTGACGTATCCGAGGAATTTCTTGAGATGTTCCTGGTCGTTATTCAGCTTGGCGCTATTCTGGCGGTTCCGGTTTTGTTCTGGAACAAGCTATGGCCTCTTTCGAAGAAGAAATCGGTGGCGGAGCGAAAGGGAACTCTTACACTTTGGCTTAAAGTTATAGTAGGGGCTGTGCCTGCGGCTATTCTCGGAGTACTGCTTGACGATTTGCTTGACAAGTATCTTTATAGCTATATTGTAGTCGCTATCGCACTTGTTGTTTATGGCGTAGCCTTTATTTTGGTAGAAAAATTCAAGGCAGAAAAGGAATATAGCATAGAGAACGTTGAGGATATTGGCTATGTGGATGCTTTGAAGATAGGAGCCTTCCAGTGCCTTTCGCTTATCCCCGGAACCTCACGCTCCGGCTCTACCATACTAGGTGGAATGCTCAGCGGCGTATCCAGAAAGGCAAGTGCCGAGTTCTCCTTCTTTATGGCAATACCAATTATGCTCGGTGCGTCGGCACTTAAAATACTGAAGTTCATTCTTGACGGCTTTACCGCAAGTACTAATGAGATTATTCTTTTGCTTGTGGGAATCGTGGTCTCCTTCCTCGTGTCCTTCTTTGTTATAAGATTCCTTATGGACTTTGTAAAGCGTCACGATTTCAAGATCTTCGGCTATTACCGTATCGGACTTGGACTTCTGGTTGTTATTTACTTTTTGATTAAGAGCTTTGTTTTGTAAGAGGTTTTGATTATGAGCAATAATAAGCTTTGTTTAGGTGTTGAACGTCGATTTAACGAAGGAATGGGAAGGGAGCTTTCTTATCTTTCTTCGGGTGATATTACTAAGACAGGCAGGGTGGAAAATCACGATGTCAAGGATGAGAAAAATCTCTGGTACAGAGAAGACAGATCCAAGAGGGTAAGCGTTTTTCTCCCCGAGAGCTATGATGGAGTGACCCCCCATGATATTCTCTATTTCTTCGATGCGCAGAATTTGTTCTGTATGGCAGGTGACTATACCGAAAATGGCGATCCTTACGGCTCCTGGCAGCTAGATATGGTTATTACGGAGCTTCACCGTCAGTTTGGAAAGAATATTATTGTTGTTGGAATTGATAATGCGGATATGTATAGAAGCCATGAGCTGTTTATGAATCCCGAAAGATTTGGCGCTCTTACACCTCTTGCAACCGATATTCCCGATGACAATTTCTCGAAGGGATATCTTGAAAGTCTGTCGTTATTTATGGTTACAACTCTGCACAGCTTCATCAAGGAGAAGTATTGCGTGAGCGATAAGAACATAGGCATTGGTGGCTCATCTATGGGCGGAATTGCATCTTTCTTCTGCGGACTTTACGAGTTGGGATTATACAAGTACGTGCTTTCATATTCTCCCGCATTCGGCCTTTATGAAATGGGAGCATTTGATAATTGGTTCAGAAAAATAGATCTTAATAAATATACAGACCGTCTGCCTAAGATCCATATTTACTGCGGTGGCGGTGATCCGCTGGAGCAGATGCTGCTTCCGTCGGCTAAGGCGATGAAGCCCTTGCTGTTAAGTCACGGCTACGATAAAGACAGGATACTCGAGACCTATGATATGGAAAAGCCTCATAATGAGGAATCCTGGCGACTTATTTTGTCGGAGAGCTTCAGCTTTTTGCTTGATTTTAAAAACGGTACATGAATAAAATAAGGAGAAATAAAAATGAGCGATTTCCTTAAAGATTACTATAACAACTACGACGAGGACTCAAGACTTCTCAGCCGCCACGGAAACGTGGAGTTCGTTACTACCATGAGCTATATTGAGCGCTACCTGCCAAATGGAGCATATATTCTTGAGGTTGGTGCAGGTACGGGAAGATATAGCCACGCTCTTGCAAGAAAGGGATATTGGGTTGACTCGGTTGAGTTGATCGAACATAATATTGAGATTTTTAATCAGAATACCGAAGAGGGGGATAATATCACTGTAAGACAGGGTGATGCAAGGAATCTTTCATTTATTGAGGATGCAAGCTATGACGTGACCCTGTTACTTGGTCCTATGTATCATCTTTACACTAAGGCGGACAAACTGAAGGCTTTGTCTGAGGCTATTCGTGTTACAAAGCCCGGCGGTCTTATCTACGTTGCATATTGTATGGGTGACGCCTCGGTGCTTCAGTACGGCTTTGGCAGAGGAGTCATCAGGGAATTGATCGAGAAATGTATGCTTGACCCCGAGACCTTTGATACCTTCTCGCATCCTTGGGATCTCTTTGAGCTTCACAGAAAGGAAGATATCGACGAGCTGAGATCCAATTTTGATGTAGAGCAACTTCACTTTATTGCTACCGACGGTTATGCAACACACATGAGAGAAAGACTTGCTGAAATGGACGAGGATACATACTCTCTGTTTATCAAATATCACTTTGCAACCTGCGAGCGTCCCGATATGATCGGATATTCAAACCATACGCTTGATATACTTAAAAAACCTAAAAAGTAAATAAAAAAACGAGGCAGAGTTTCTTCTGCCTCGTTTTGCTGTATTTAAAATACTATAATAAATCATTGATCTGCTCCCATTTTATCGGCATCTCTCCCTTTGACTCAAGGAAGGTATTTGCCTTCACAAAATGACCGCAACCGAAGAAGCCGTTATATGCTGAGAGCGGACTCGGATGAGCACATTCAAGCACAAGATGATTTTTGTTTGTTATTAGTGACTTTTTTGCTCTGGCATTTCCCCCCCAGAGCATAAATACAACAGGGCGATCCTTTTTGTTGATTATTTCAATGATTCTGTCGGTCAGAATCTCCCAGCCTTTACCTTTATGGCTCTGAGGCGATGCCTCACGAACGGTAAGGGTAGTGTTGAGCAGAAGCACGCCTTGCTTTGCCCAGCCAATAAGCTCGCCTGTGGGTGGCTCCTCAATACCAAGCTCCTCCTTTAATTCCTTGAAAATGTTTTTCAGCGAGGGAGGCGGGGGAGTACCCTCCTTGACAGAAAAGCAAAGTCCGTGAGCCTGACCGTAGCCGTGGTAGGGATCCTGGCCGAGAATTACTACACGGGTGTTATCATAGGAGGTATAAC
>JAZSMV010000037.1:0-22664 GCA_045536065.1 Eubacteriales bacterium
ACCCCTATCGTAATGAATATGTGGTATAACTGCTGCGACCCTGACAGAAATTCCGAGTATGTCTGGTCGAGAAAGGCTCTGCCTGTTGATGACAGAACCCCTTATCTTGGCAGATTTACCTTCAGAAACATGATCTGCGAGGATTGTGAGGCGGCCGCTTGCTATTGCGACGGTCTTCCCGAGCGTCCTATCGAGGAGATCACTGTTGAAAATATCAAATTTACCTTCTCCCCCGACGCAAAGCCCTCGAAGCCTGCAATGCGTGAGTTTATGGAGGACTTCTGCCGTGTGGGAATGTATTTTGATAACGTAAACAAGCTTACTGTTAAAAACGTCAGCATTGACGGTGTGATCGGCGACGAGCTTATCCTTAACAACATCGGAGAGCTTGTTAAAAAATAAATCTCAGAGGATATTTTTATGCAGGGTACAAACGCCTACTTGAATATCGACAGATACATAGACCGACTTATAACCGAGTCTACTCCCGATCTTCCTATATGGAATATTGAGAGCATCAGACAGGGTAAAAAGCCTCATTGGAACTATATTGACGGTTGTATGATCACCTCTCTGCTTCAGATGAGCGAGATCACAGGCGAGGACAAGTATTTTGACTTTGCTGAGAGCTTTATCGACTACTACGTGTCGGATGACGGCTCAATTCTCGGCTATGACGTGGAGAAATACAATCTTGACGATCTCAATGAGGGTCGTGTTCTCTTTGAACTCTATCGCAGAACAGGTAAGGAAAAGTATCGCCTTGCTGTTGAAAATCAGAAAAAGCAGCTTGACGGTCAGCCGAGAACAAACACCGGCAACTTCTGGCACAAGCTGATATATCCCAATCAGATCTGGCTTGACGGTATATATATGGCTCAGGTCTTCAGCACACTTTATTCCAAGGAATACGGTGGCAAGGACTACTCCGATATGCTCTCACAGATCGAAAATGTAAACAAATATATGCAGGATAAGACCACCGGCCTCTATTTCCACGGTCTTGACTGCTCCAAATCTATATTCTGGGCTGACAAGGAGACCGGCCTTTCGCAGAACTTCTGGCTTCGCTCTATCGGTTGGTTTACCGTTGCAATGATTGATATAATCGAGATCATCGACGACCCCGATGCAAAAAAGAGACTTGAAGTGATCTTTGCAGATCTTATCAAGTCGATCACTGCATTCCGTGATGATAGCGGACTTTACTGGCAGGTTGTTGATAAGCCCGGCAAGGAAGGCAACTATCTTGAGACCAGCGGCTCCAGTATGATCGCCTATGCACAGCTTAAGGGCGCACGTCTTGGCGTGCTTGATCCCTCTTATGCAGAGCTTGGCAAGGCTACCTTTGACGGCATCTGCGAAAGATACCTTAAGGTAAGCGACTCGGGCGAGCTTAATCTTGGCGGCATCTGCCTTGTGGCAGGACTTGGTCCCGAGAACAACACCCGCCGTGACGGCTCATACGAATACTACATCTCCGAGCCTATTGTTGAGAATGATGCAAAGGGTGTTGCACCCTTCGTTCTCTGCTACACGGAGATACTCAGAACAAGAGGATAAAATTAATGAAGTTAATGATCCGTGCCCACGATCTTGGTGTAAAGGGCGAGGGAAACGTTGCTTTGGCTCTTAAGGAAAAGAACCTTGACGGCGTTCAGCTTGTAGCCTATAAATGCACCGAGGACGTAAAATACGAGCAGGGCTCTATAAAAGAAGAGCGTGCCAAGGAAATTGGCAGCGCTATCCGAGACAGCGGAGCTGAAATTCCGCTTATCGGTGCATATTTCAACTGTGTTCATCCAAATACCGAGAAAACCGAGCGCGGCATTGCCGTATTCAAGGATTATCTTGACGTGGCAGAGGCTATCGGATGTGAGACCGTAGGCTCCGAGACGGGCTCCTACAACGGAGACCCCTGGATCTATCATCCTATGAACCACTCCGACGAGGCGCTTGACCGTGTCGTTTCCACCTTTACCGAGCTTGCGGACTATGCCGCCCAGCGTGGCAGATATATCGGTATGGAGGGAGCCTTCGGACACGTGTGTCACACTCCCGAAAGGCTGCTTGAGGCTGTAACACGGATCGGCAGAGAGAATATCCGCATCATATTTGATCTTTATAATTATCTTGATATCTCAAACGTGGATAGCGCTTATGATATTCTCGACCGTGGACTTCGTCTGTTCGGCAGGAATATACTGCTCTTCCACATAAAGGATTTCGTAATAGCCGACGGCAAGCTGAAGCAATGCGGTGTCGGTCACGGAATTCTTGATTACGACAAAATTTTAAGAAAGATCTACGCACATAATCCCGACGCAATTCTCGTTCTCGAGGGTACGACGGGTGAGGATATTGAATACGCAGTATCCTTCCTACGCACAAAAATAAACGAAATTAATCAACCGGAAAGGAATGATTAAACATGGCATACATTTCACTTAGAGAGATCAACAAAATTTATCCCAACGGATTCCACGCTGTTCACGATTTCAATCTCGACATCGAGCAGGGTGAGTTCATCTGTCTGGTAGGACCCTCCGGCTGCGGTAAGTCCACTACCCTGCGTATGATCGCAGGTCTTGAGAATATCAGTAAGGGTGACTTCCTTATCGACGGAGTTCGTGCTAACGAAATGGGACCCAGAGAGCGTGAGATTGCGATGGTATTCCAGAGCTATGCGCTCTACCCTCATATGTCTGTTTATGACAACCTTGCCTTCGGTCTTACTCTTCAGGGTGTTGATGAGGACGTTATCGAGGAGAGAGTTAATAATATTGCAAAGATCCTAGGCCTTACCGACTATCTTGACAGTAAGCCGAGAGCTCTTTCCGGCGGTCAGCGTCAGCGTGATGCCGTAGGACGTGCGATCATTCGTAAGGTTGGTATCTTCCTTATGGACGAACCTCTTTCCAACCTTGACGCAAAGCAGAGAGTTACTATGAGATCGGAGATCACCGATATTCACAGAAAGGTTGGCTCTACCACCATATACGTAACACACGACCAGACCGAGGCTATGACCATGGCTGACAGAATCGTTGTTATGAAGGACGGTTACATCCAGCAGGTTGGTACACCCTATGAGCTCTACTTCAATCCTGTAAATATGTTCGTTGCGGGCTTCATTGGTGAGCCTCCCATGAACTTTGTTCGCTCTGATGTTGACGGCAGCGGTAACATTTCTGTTCTCGGCAGTGATGTAAGCATCGCTCACATCATCCCCGATGAAAAGGCTGTTGATTATATTGGCAAGCCTGTTGCTCTCGGCTTCCGTCCCGAGGGTATCGTTCTTGGCGAGCAGGATAACTCCTACGTATTCGAGGCTACTGTTGATCTTACCGAGCTTCTCGGCGATAACACCAACGTATACGTAACCGCAGGTGATACGACCCTTATCCTTAAGGTTGATCCCCATGATACTCCCGCACTTGACACAAAGATCAAATTCTCCGTTCCCTATGCTAACGCATATCTCTTCGACGGAGAGACCGAGTTTGTTATTGAAAAGAAGTAATATTTACATAAAAAAGGTGGTCAAATGACCACCTTTTTATTTTGAATATTCGTATAGTTTGTAAAGTTTATTTGACATTTTGCCGCCATATACCTTACTGAAGATGCTTTTTTCTATACCTTTAAGCTCGTCTATAAGATGAACAGGTGTCATCTCATGCTCGCCGATAAAGCAGATGTCAGACGGGAGAGGTAACGTCGGGTCGTCCATTCCATAAACGGTTGTAACACCAACGTCGTTTATGGGATTTTTTATTTTAGACGCCCTTGCCGCAAAGGTAGTGTAGCAGTCCATAAGGATCGTAAGCTTATCAAATCTGTTTGAGAGCGTCGCAAAAAATCCCTTCAGCTCCTCAGGAGTGAGATACATACTCACTCCTTCCATAATGACTATGGCGCTCCTATCTTGAGAGGCAAAATCCAAGCACCCGCTCTCTCTTATATCTGCGCCGATCATTCTGTAGCTCTCATTTTCGCTAAAGTACTTTCGCCTTTCCTCTATAACCTCAGGGAAGTCAAGATCAAACCAAGCCTCACCTCTCGCATCTACACGCTCTGCTCTGCTGTCAAGACCGCAGCCAACGTGAATAACGATCGCCTTAGGATCTTCCTTTATCCTTTCTGACGTCCAATCGTCAAACACCCTGGCACGCATACCCATATAATAAGCGAGCCATTTGGACTTCGATTTACCATTCAGCTTAAAGCCTTCCTTCGACCATATGTTTTCTGCCGATTTATCGCTTAATATTATATTCTTACAGCTGACGTAAGCCTTGCCGTAAAGCGGTATATATAGAGTTTTATTAACGTTATTCATTTTACTTAAAATACTCCGAAAGATATTCCTTGGTGTTGTCGACCATTTCATCAAAGAGCTTTCTCGCCGTGGGGATATCCAGATTTACAAGAGCGTTGTTTGCAAATGCCTTAAAGGCGAGATCAAGATTTCTCTCCCTCGTTGCCCTTGCAACCATAGCCTGCTCGTCTGCGGCACGGGAAACAAGCTGCCATACGCCCTCGGGAACGGGACCTGCAAATACAGGCTCAACCGAGTTATCACGGAAGGTGGCGTTGGTTTCAACAACTATGCCGAGAGGAAGATTGGGAATCTGGCCTCTGTTGGGAAGATTAACGTTGGTGATATAATCATCAAGACCAAGCAGGGCACGGATCTGTCTTACACCGTCCTCGCCGGTCTCCTCAATTGAAACCTGCTCCTCTCCGCTTCTCAGACGCTCGCTTCTCGCACGTCTTTCCTTAAGATCCTCTTTTCTGTAGCTCACAGGAGTACGTGCAAAGCCCCAGGCCTTTACCTGCTCATCGTTTTTAAGATACCAGCTGCCCTCACAGAACTCAGCAAGATGCCTGTCGCCTGCGGCGGCTATAACTCCGTATCTCTTATAAAGATCGAACTTTACTCTCTGCTCGGACTCAAATGTGGAGTCCGGATCATTCTTTGGAATACCGATCTCTGCGTATTTATCCACAAAGTCGGCATATATTTTGTTTACGTCAAGATCACGGTATCTTGCATCGGTTATCCAGGTGAAGTGGTTGACGCCAACAACGTTAACCTTAACGTCCTTGCGCTCCCCAACCTCCTCGCCTGTGGCTTCGCCTATCGCCCTGGCAATAACGCCCTGAGTTCCGAAAACCTCGTGACAGCAGCCAAAGGCCTTAATGCCGGGGAAGATATCGTAAAGCGCCTTTATGCAAAGCGCCATAGGATTGGTATAGTTGATGACCCAGGCATCAGGACAGTATTCCTTAATGGCCTTGGCAATAACCTCAATCATAGGAACTGTGCGCAGAGCACGTATGATTCCGCCGGGACCTGTGGTATCGCCTACGGGCTGATAAATACCGTATTTCTCGGGAGCGTGAACGTCGCTGTCCATCTCATCAAAGGTAGCGGGAAGAATAGAAATAATTACAAAATCCGCCCCTGTAAGAGCCTCGCCAATGGTCTTTCTTGCGTGATAGCTCCAGCTTGCGCTGGCACCCTTAGCAGAATTAAACTTATTTCCGATAATCTCATTGTGGCAGGCAGCCTCGTAATCGATATCATAAAGATCCACCTGACCGCTGATGTCACCTGCAACCGCAAGATCGCTCATCAGCTTCCACGCCCAACCACGTGATCCACCGCCGATGTAGGCTATTTTTAGATTCTCAACCCCATTTTGGGTATATTTCATAGCTACTCCTCCCTGAAAAATTAATCTCTATATCAATATTATATATCAATAAAATACTAGTCGCCTTAAAAAATATAGCAAATTTGATAAAATTCCTTGATTTTTTTGATATTATGTGTTAAAATATATGTATCTTGCTTTTAAGGACGTGGGTTATGGAACAAAAAATAAGCGGAAAAATTAAAAATTATTATTACAGCAAAGCAATAGATCGCCGTTACAGCGAGTCTACCCAGCACTATCACCCTCATTATGAGATCTACTATATGAAGGAGGGCAGCTGCCGTTACTTTATGGACGACCGCTCCTTTGACGTAGAGGCGGGTGACGTAATATTTATTCCCAGGGGAATCATCCACCGCACAAACTATACCACAGCCCTGCACAGCCGTCTGCTTATCAACTTCACCGAGGAATATATTCCTCAAAGCGTTATGGAAAAGATGAGCGAGCTGAGATACCTCTACCGCTCAAGAGAAATTTCCAGAAAGATCGAGGATCTCTTTAACAAGATAGAACACGAATACACCCACCCTGACGAGTATACACCCGACCTGCTCCGCTGCTATACCGCAGAGATTTTCTTCCTTGTTGTCCGTCACCCCGGAACGCTGGAGGAGGCGACCACAGGCAATGAGCTTGTTGACAGCATAGTAAGATATATAAAGCATAATTATATGAGCGATATAAAGCTTGCAGGCGTTGCAAAGATGAAGTCGGTAAGTCCCGAGCATCTCTCCAGAACCTTTAAGGCCTGCACAGGCTTTGGCTTTAACGAATACGTTACCCTGCTCCGTCTGCGCAAGGCAGAGGAGATGATCAAGTGCGAGCCTAATAAAACCATAAGCGAGATCGCCTATGAATGTGGCTTTAACGACGGAAATTACTTCTCATATAAGTTCAAAAAGATGTACGGCATCTCCCCTATAAAAGCAAGGGGCGAGCAATAATTATTTGAATATATGGTTTAAAAAGCGGTTTTTCATAAGAAAAACCTCTTTTTGTTATGTTTTATTTACATTTTTCAACAAATCTTACAGCCTCCATAGCATCCTTGCCATAGAAGTCTGCACCGATTTCCTTAGCGTAAGCCTCTGTAAGCACAGCTCCGCCTACCATTATTTTGCATAAGGGAGCCTTCTTTCGAAGAAGTCTTACAGTCTCCTCCATTGCGGGAAGAGTTGTGGTCATAAGCGCACTGAGGCCTACTATATCGGCTTTATGCAAGAGTGCGGCATCAAGAATTTTCTCCTTGGGCACGTCCTTGCCAAGATCGAAAACGTCATATCCGTAGTTTTCAAGGATCAGCTTCACAATGTTCTTGCCAATATCGTGAATGTCGCCCTTTACGGTAGCGAGAACTATTCTTCCCTTGTCTACCGCCTTGTCGCCCGAGGGAAGTGCCTTTTTTATCACCTCAAAGGCAGCTCCCGCCGCCTCGGCACTCATAAGAAGTCCGGGGAGATATATCTCCTTTTTCTCAAAGCCCACGCCGACGGTATCCAGTGCGGGAATTATCTCTTCATCTATGATCTCAAGAGGATCCCTCTCCTTGATAAGCTCTCTTGTAAGCTCAGCGGCAAGCTCCTTTAAGCCCTTGATTATTGCGGTGCCCAGATCAATTATTTTTTCATTTCTTTCCGCTCCCTTGTCGGTTGCAGAGGCAATATATCTTTCGAAATTCACATCCTTGCCCGAAAGAGCGGTATAGGTAAGATATGCCTTTCTTATCTCCTCGGAGTGAGGATTAACAATAGCCGCAGAAAGACCGTTTGTGAGAGCCATAGTGAGATAGCTGCCGTTCAGCTTATCACGCTCTGGCAGACCAAATGATACGTTTGAAATACCGAGAGAGGTATAGCATCCAAGCTTTTCGGTGATCGTCTTTATCGCAGAAAGCGTTTCCATAGCGGCAGATCTGTCTGCGCTGACCGCCATTGCAAGAGGGTCGAAAATTATATTTTTCTTTTCAATGCCATATTTCTTTGCCTCGGCAAGAATTCTGCGTGCAATAGCTACTCTGCCCTCTGCAGTAGTAGGTATACCATTCTCGTCAAGTGTGAGCGCAACCACAAGACCGCCGTATTTCTTAACCAGCGGGAAGATAGCCGCCATACTCTCGGCCTTGCCGTTTACCGAGTTGATCATCGCCTTGCCGTTATATCTGCGAAGCGCTCTTTCCATTGCAACAGGATCTGCGCTGTCTATCTGCAAGGGCAGATTGGTTATCTCCTGAAGTCGACAGACCGCATCGGTAAGCGCAGCCGCCTCATCAATCCCGGGAATACCCAGATTTACGTCAAGAATATGAGCACCTGCTTCCTCCTGCAAAATACCCTCACGGAGAATATATTCTGTATTTCCAAGCTTGACAGCCTCTCTGAACTTCGGCTTGCCGGTGGGATTGATTCTCTCGCCGATAATGATAGGAGAATTGCCAAACACAACCGCATGGGTATAGGATGAAGCCGTTGTAATGCTCTTTTTTGTAATAGGGAGAGGATCGATTTCGGAAACTCTTTTTGCAAGAGCGTAAATATACTCGGGCGTTGTGCCGCAACAACCGCCCACCGCACGAACACCGAGCTTAACAAGGTTTGCAACAACATCGGCAAAGTCCTCGATAGAAAGATCGTACAAAGTCTTGCCGCCTTCCATTCTGGGAAGCCCTGCATTGGGCTTAAGAATTACAGGCAGGGAGGAAAATTCAAGATGTTTCTCCACAACGGGAGAGAGAGCATCGGGCCCAAAGGAGCAATTTACTCCTATGGCATCGGCGCCCATACCCTCAAGAAGAGAGATCATAGCTAAAGGATCTGCGCCTGTCATCAGCTTGCCGTCATCACCGTATGCGTTGGATACGAATACGGGAAGATTTGAATTTTCCTTTGCCGCAAGGAGAGCCGCCTTGGTCTCGTAGCTGTCTGCCATAGTTTCTATAAAAATCAGATCAACTCCGTATTTTACACCAAGTCTTACCGTTTCGGCAAAGACGGACACCGCATCCTCAAAGTCAAGGTCGCCAAGAGGCTTTAACATTCTGCCCGTAGGGCCTATATCAAGGGCTATCCACTTTTTCTGTTTTCCCCCGCTTTCCTTTACAGCATCTCTTGCGTTCTTAACGGCGGCGCATATCACCGCATCAAGCTTTGAGGGAGAAAATTTAAGAGTATTTGCGCCAAAGGTGTTGGTGGAAATTACGTTACTGCCCGACTCAAGATATGCCCTGTGTATTCCACAAACCACGTCGGGATGAGTGATATTCCAGCTCTCAGGCATAACGCCGGAGGGGAGCCCTGCCTTCTGAAGCATAGTTCCCATTCCACCGTCGAGAATAACTGTATTCTTCTTTATGAATTCGGTAATTTTCACTCTGAACACCTCTAAAAGTAAGTTTTACTTTACATTTTTAATACCAATAATAGCTGTAACCGATTTTGTAGGAGTCATGAACATATCAGGGTCAAGACTGACACCTATCATTTTTGTCGGCTCAAGAGCCGAAAAGATATCCTGCTGAAGATTGATAGACAGATCACCGTATCCGGGACTGAATCTTGGTCTGATGGTCCTTCCCCGCTCTGCCTCGGTAGCTGACAGCTCCTCACAAAAAACATCAAGCAGAGCCTCTACTCTCTCACTGCCGAGAGCCTGCATCACAACTGCACGTGAGGGGGTGATCAAGGAATATTTCTTTATAAGCCTGTCCATCTCCGCTCCCACGGTGGCGCAAGCAAGGACTATTTCATCACACCCTTCTAGACAGAGCCCAAGCGAGTGAGATCTGACCGACGCAAAGCCAAGCTCCAGGGCATCTCCATTCACGCAAAGCGGAAAACGAGCGTAGCATAGCCTGTAAACAAGCCCATCCTCTGCCTCGGCAACACAGCCGTCTATAAGATCTCCGATCGCTCGGTCATCCTTGGCGCCGAGATATCTTATGATCTCTTTTTTATTGATCCTCGGAGGATCATAGCTTTTTACAAAGACCTTTTTTTCCATTATACTCAAGCAGACCCGACATATAATTATAAATTTCTGCCGCCACGTCGGGCTTATTCATCGAATAAATATGTACGTTCTTAAATCCGTTCTGGAATAAAATCGCCGTCTGTTCAATGGCGTAATTGATTCCCGCCTGCCTCATAGACTCGGGGTCCGAGCCGTATTTATCGATCATATCGGTAAACTTCTTCGGCAGATGACAGCCCGAAAGCTTTACTACCCTATCCACCTGGGATACCGAGGTGATGGGCATTATACCTGGGAAAATATAAGCAGGTTCAATTCCTGCCATAGAGGCTCTTGCAACGAAATCAAAGAACAGACCGTCGTCAAAGAACATCTGGGTCGTAAGAAAATCAAGACCCGCATCCACCTTTTCTTTGAGGTGAATAATATCACTCGCAAGGCTTTCGCTCTCGGGATGACCCTCGGGATAACAGGCACCGCCAATGCAGAAGTCACCCGCCTCACGAAGCTCACGGACAAGCTCGATGGCGTATTTGTATTCTCTCGGCGAATCAATCGAGCCCTCGGGAATATCGCCACGAAGCGCCATAACGTTTACAATTCCCGCCGCCTTCATATCGGCGATCCTCTGCCTTACCGTCTCCTTTGTAGAGGAAACGCAGGTCAGATGAGCAAGGGTGGAAACGCCGTATTTCTCCTGAATGTTTTTAGCAATATCAAGAGTGTATTTACTTGTTCCGCCGCCTGCACCGTATGTTACGCTCATAAAAGAGGGCGAGAGAGAGGCGATCCTTTCGGTCGCCTCTCTTACGCTGTCAAAGGAAGAGGAGCTTTTCGGAGGAAACACCTCGAAGGAAAGCGAGTATCCTCTTCGATTAAATATATCAGATATTTTTTTCATATTAAGTGTTGGAGGTAGCTACAACGTTAGCTCCTGTGTCACAAACGTTTTCGATGATCACGTCACCGATCTTAACACCGTCGTCAGCGACAGCCTTGTTGATCTGTGCCATAACCTCGAACATCTTTCCCTTAGGAACGGTTCTGTCGGTCTTAACCGAAACCACCTGACCCGACTTGCATCTTACGGTAGAGGTAACAGTTCTTCTGGGATTTGTGCATTCGTCATTGGCGTATGCCACGCCTCTCTTACAGAAGTTGCCCTCAACCGAGGTGGGAACGCCTGCATCGTCAAGGGTCACCTTCATCTGACAGCCTCTGGGGCATACTATACAGGTTAAAAGTCTTTCCTTTGCCATCTTACGCCCTCCTTACTGCTCTATCTCGAAGGTAAGCTCGCCGCCCGAAAGCGAGGAGATCATATCCTTCGTCAGCTCAACCTTCTCCATCTCTGCAGGAGCAAGGCGCTGCTTTTTCTTTGAAATAATTACTCTGTCACCGTCACGAACGATGATCTTCGCATCACGGTAAACGTCTGCTACTCTGAAATAAACAGAGGTATCTGCTACTTCGGTAAGTCTCTGGGGAACGGTATAACGAACCTTTCCGTCGGTCTTGATACGAACGGAGATCTCCTTGTTGCTATTACCTGCAATATACTTTGCTGCGGCCTTACCTGCAATAGCAGACTCCTCGGACACGTAGTCAACAAGATCGTGTACGTGAAGCACGTTTCCGCAGGCGAAGATGCCGGGTATCTCTGTCTCCCTCTCGCCGTTTACAGAAGCACCGCCTGTCACTCTGTCAAGAGTAATGCCTGCGCCCTTGGTAAGCTCGTTCTCGGGAATAAGTCCGCAGGAAAGAAGCAGAGTGTCACAGGGAATGTATTCCTCGCTCTCCTTGATAGGACGGCGATTCTCGTCAACCCTTGCAATAGTAACGCCCTCAAGGCGCTCCTTACCGTGAATATCAACTACGGTGTGGCTCAGTCGCAGAGGAATGTTGAAGTCGTTAAGGCACTGCTCGATATTTCTCGCAAGACCGCCCGAATAAGGCATAAGCTCGCAAACCGATTTTACCTCTGCCCCCTCAAGGGTCATACGGCGTGCCATAATAAGACCGATGTCGCCCGAACCGAGAATTACAACCTTCTTGCCGGGCATATAGCCCTTCATATTAACGAACTTCTGCGCTGTACCTGCGGTGAAAATACCTGCAGGACGGGTACCCGCAATATTCAATGCGCCCTTAGGTCTCTCACGGCAGCCCATAGCGAGAATAACGGCGCCTGCCTCAATGGTGAAGATGCCGTTTTCACGGTTCATTGCGGTTATCACTCTCTCGGAAGATACCTCAATAACCATAGTGTCGAGCATATAGGGTATACCAAGCTCCAGAACCATCTTCTCGTATCTGTAAGCATACTCGGGACCGGTAAGCTCCTCGCCAAAGCGGTGAAGACCGAAGCCGTTGTGAATACACTGTCTTAAAATACCGCCGAGAGCATTATCCCTCTCGAGTATAAGAATATCTCTGACGCCTGCCTCGTATGCCGCAACTGCCGCAGCCATACCGGCGGGACCGCCACCAATTATAACTAAATCCTTTTTCATCTGTTGATCCCTCACTTCGTCTTGCCGAAATTGATATAGGAATTGCCGCCGAACTTGGTTACCTGAGTATAATCAACACCCATCTCGCTTGCAAGAAGCTCGATTATATAGGGAGTGCAGAAGCCACCCTGACATCTACCCATAGATGCTCTGGTTCTGCGCTTGATACCGTCTACGTCGGTAGGACGGGGGTTCTGGCGAATGGCATCAAGTATCTCACCCTCGGTAATAGTCTCGCATCTGCAGATAACGTGCGCATACTCAGGGCGCTCCTTGATAAGAGCGTTCTTCTCCTCAACCGAAAGATGAGAGAAGAAGTGCATAGGACGTCTTGTGCCGTTAAAGTCGGCTCTCGCCTTTGCCTCATAGCCTGCGTTTGCAATAAGAGATACCACGTACTCTGCAATAGCGGGAGCGGATGAAAGACCGGGACTCTCAATACCGCCAACGTTAACAAAGCCGGGCTTTGAAATGCCGATAATAAAGTCGCCTGTGCTGCCCGTTGCACGAAGGCCGGTGAAGGATGTAATAACCTTGCTGAAATCTATCCTTGCAACCTGTGCCGATGCAAGAGCTCTTACCTTTGCAAGACCTGCTGCCGTGGTCTTGGTGTCGGTCTTATCGTCTATATCCTCTGCGGTGGGGCCGACAAGCAGGTTACCGTCAACGGTGGGGGTTACAAGCACGCCCTTACCCATCTTGGAGGGACAACGGAAAACGGTGTGGGAAATATGTCCGCCAACCTCACGGTCAAGAAGCATATACTCGCCTCGTCTGGGACGAACGGTAAAGGAGTCGCCGCCCACCATTGCGGAGATCTCATCCGAGTAAATACCTGCGCAGTTGATTACCCATTTTGCCTCTATAAAATCATCGTCCGAGAGGAGTCTGTATCCTCCGTCGATAGCCTCTATTTTCTTAACATCAAAGCCTGTCCTAAGCGATGCTCCGTTGTCCATTGCATTGCCGACCGATGCCATACAAAGCTCATAGGGACAAACGATAGCGCCTGTGGGTGCGTAGAGAGCTACGGTAACCTCATCTCCGATATTAGGCTCAAGCTCAAGGATCTCGTCACGGTAGATAACACTTACGCCATCAACACCGTTAGACTTTCCTCTCTCGCAAAGCTCAAGAAGGGTCTTCTCATCCTCCTCGTTGAAGCCAACGACAAGCGAGCCGTTATTCTTATACTTAACTCCAAGAGCAGAGCATACCTCCGCCATCATCTTCGAGCCACGAACGTTCATTCTCGCCTTAAGACTGCCTGATGCTGCGTCATATCCTGCGTGAACTATTGCACTGTTTGCTCTGGTTGCACCGAGGGCAACGTCGCTTTCCTTTTCGAGAATACAAACGCTATCTGTATATTTGGTAAGCTCTCTGGCTACCATACCACCGATAACGCCTGCACCAACAACTGCAAATTCAAACATAATTATCACTCCGTTTTTCTGATTTGCTTGACTTCTTCATAGTTTATCAGTATAATTATAATATAAAAAAAGAGTATTGTCAACGAGCTTGACAAAAGATTTAGGGAGAAAAATATGGCTAAAGTAGAAAAGAGTGGCTTCGAACTTATCAGAGAGAAAAGACTTGACGAGCTTGAGGCTATGTTGTATGAATATACGCATATAAAAAGCGGCGCTTCGCTTGTATATCTTGACAGAGATGACGAGAATAAAACCTTTGCGATCGGCTTCCCCACACCGCCTACCGACGATACCGGTGTATTCCATATTATCGAGCATTCGGTGCTGTGCGGATCTAAGAAATATCCCCTGAACGATCCCTTTGCAGAGCTGCTTAAGGGCTCTCTTAACACCTTCCTCAATGCCCTGACCTACGAGGACAGAACTATATATCCGGTGTCCAGCAGATGCGAGAGAGATTTCCTTAATCTTGCCGACGTGTATCTTGATGCGGTATTCTCGCCCAATCTCCTTGACAATCCCAGCATCTTCAAGCAGGAGGGCTGGCATTATGAGTATGATGAGGAGGCGAATGCGCTGACCCTTAACGGCGTTGTATATAACGAGATGAAGGGCGCATATTCCTCTCCCGATGAGCTTGGCGGAGTGGCGCTGAACCGTGCGCTTTTTAGCGGCACCCCCTATTGCCGTGATTCGGGCGGCGATCCCCTTCATATTCCCGAGCTTACCTACGAGGCATTCAAGGCGGCTCATCAGAAGCATTATAATCCCTCGGGAGCAAGAATAATTCTCGACGGAAAAATGGATATTGACAGGGTACTGTCGCTTATCGACTCCCACCTTTCAAAATACGAAAGGCGTGAGCCCATCTCCCTCTCCGTAAAGAAGAAGTCAAGCATCACCCCTCTGACACGTATAAGCTATGAAATATCAGAAAACGAGGACGAGCACGGTAAGGCACGTCTGCTTTACGGCTTTATTTATTCGGATTATTCCGACAGGGAGGCTCATCTTACCCTGTCGGTGCTGGCAGATATTCTTTGCAGCTCCAATGCCTCGCCGCTGAAAAAGGCGCTTCTTGACAGAGGTCTTGCCCAGGATGCGGCTATGTACTCTATAAAATCAAGAGAGCATACCGCCGTTATCGAGATCCGTGATGCAGACGAAGAAAGGCTTGACGAGATAGACGAGCTTATAAGTGACGTAATACGCTCTCTTGCCGAGGGTGGAATTGACAAGCAGATGATAGCTTCCACTCTTAACAGCATGGAGTTCAGACTTCGTGAGCGTGACTTCGGCACTCTGCCTACGGGAATCGCATTTGCAATGTCAATATACGGCTCCTGGATGTACGGAGGTCTGCCCGAGGATGCTCTGTTGCTCAACCATACCATCGAATCTATAAGAGGAAAGGTAGAGAGCGGCTATTTTGAAGATATGCTTCATAAAATAACCCTCGATAACCCTCGCAGAGCGAAGGTTATCATGCTTCCCGATAAGACTCTCGGCGAGAGGAATGCCTCGGAGGAGAGAGAAAGACTTAAAAAGCTTCTCTCGGAAATGACTGATGAAGATATTCAGAAAATCAAGGACGAGGAGGCGGCGCTCCGCCTCTGGCAAAATACCGAGCCCACCGAGGAGGCTATCAGCTCTCTGCCCACGCTTTCCATAAGTGATATTCCCAAGGGATCCTCTCGTCCCGTTGCCTCTCACAGCGAGATAGAGGGAGTGAAAATCGTCAGATGCCCCACAAAAACGAACGGTATTGTTTACATTTCACTTCTTTTCGATGCTTCAGACGTAGCAAAAGAGGAGCTACTCAGCCTTTCAATGCTCTCCTCTGCGCTACTAAATTTCCCCACCGAAAGCTACGATGCTTTATCACTCCAGAATGAGATAAAGGCAAATCTCGGCAGCCTGTTCAGCTCCTTTACCGTTGGAACACGTGACAACGTGGCAACACCTTATCTTAAGATTGGTGCCAGCACTCTTACAAGCAGGACCGAGGCTCTTATCCGTCTTGTTGGGGAGATACTCACCTCTAAGATAGATGACACCGAGGAAATAAAAAATATCGCTCTGCAGGCGAAATCTCATATTGAGGATATGATGACCTCCGCAGGTCTTGAGATCGCCCTTTCGAGAGTTGAGGCAAGTATATCGGAGTCGGGAGCTATATCCGAATATCTTTCAGGATATGAGGCATACCGTCTGCTTTGTGAGATCTGCTCGGATGAGGGAAAAATTGCAGAGCTTACGAGCTCCATTGCGGCACTTCTCAAAAAGCTTACCGACAGACGCAGGCTTACAATGGTTGTGACAGGCGATGCAGACGATGAGCTTCTCTCGAGAATTGTCAATATCTTCCCGGTAGGCAATGGCATCACCAAGGCCGTACCCACCCCTATATGTGCGGATAAGAGCGAGTTTGTGCTTGTTCCCTCAAAGGTTGCCTATGCGGTGGCGGGAGGTAAATTCTCGGGGGCAGGCAAAAAACTTGGACTTATGCGAGTTGTACGCTCTATGCTCTCCTATGAATATCTGTGGAACACGGTCAGAGTTCAGGGCGGAGCCTACGGCACAGGCTTTATTCCAAGAAAGGACGGCAGCATTTCCTTCTACTCCTACCGTGATCCCTCTCCCGCACGCTCTCTTATGGCATATAAGCAAAGCTCGGATTATCTGAGGGCGGTGGCAGAGGAAAGCACCGATATTACAAAATTCATCATTGGCGCAATAGGTGAATATGACACCATAATCACCCCCAAGACCGCTTCCCTCATTACAACCGCCGATTACCTTAACGGCTGGACGGCAGAGGACGAGGCAGAGGTGCGCAGACAGATGCTTAACGTAACAAGCGGTGATCTTATCGAAGCAGCAGATATAATCGATTCTGTTCTCCGTGAGGAGAGTATTGCTATCGTTGGCGGTAGCGAGCATCTTGCATCCCTTGACATTGAGCCCAAGAGAATTATAAGAATATAAAAGAAAAGCGGTTGGAATGATCCAACCGCTTTGTTATTTAAAACAGAAATTATTTAGCGTGAAGCTCTATGTAGTTATCGTGCTCCTGCCACTCAAAATTGATAAAGTTCATAAACACGACCTTAACGATCTCAGCTCTGAATTCCATAGTATCGCCAAACTCAATCTCGCCGCCATCGGTGGTATAAACGTATACGGTACCATCCTCGGGAATAGTAAGCTCGGAGAATATGCCGGCATCCTCAATACGGTAGGACTCAATGCCGCCCTTCTTAAAAACGAGATCGACGCTGCCAACAAGAGCGTAGGCAACAATTATAATAACTATCGCAAGAATTGCTGCGATTATACCTGCGTTACGAACCTTCTGATTACTCATAATATATATCCTTTCACTGATGCAAAATACCTTTCTATCATAATTATAACACCTGGGTCGAAAAATGTCAATAATAAATGGTATTTATTTCTGCTTGTTCAACATAGAAAAAGCGGGCCGATCCGTTTTTTGTAGGATCAGCCCGTTAGAATCATTCAAAAAAGTCGGTCTCGATAGATCAGATAACGCTTTGCACAGTTTGCGCAAAGCTGATCGATCATCAGATCAAGCTCATTACGGCTTACCAACTTATAACCTACAACCTCGGACAGTTGAAGTGTAATTGGTGGAAGTCTATCAAGCTTTAAAAGATAGCTGACAGCATATCCAACTCTACTGATGACAGCACCAAGATATTCAAGCTCCCGGGGATCGGCATTTATACCAACCTCCTCAAGAAGCTCTCTTGCCGCAGCCTCTGCATACTCCTCGCCCGAAACCACAGCTCCACCCGGAGCATCATATTTTAATCCCTCGCTTTTGTCGGGATGACGATGAGCGATAAGAAGCTTATCCCCGACCCTCACCCATACCTCAACGCAAGGGTGATATAAACCCTCGGGGATTTTATCGTGATCATCCCTCGACCACTTTATACCGGTAGCATTGCCATCCTTGTCAACCAGATCCCAGATTTCTGCCATTTTTATACCTTTTTGTAATGTATAATTTACAATTTACGAGTTTTTGATATTTACGTCAAGCTTGTTGTAGGGAATTTCGATATTGTTTTCATCAAACATCTTCTTGCAAGCCTCGGTAATATCCCATTTCACAGTCCAATAATCCTCGCTCTTTACCCAAGCACGTGCAGTAATAGAAATGCTGCTTGCTCCGTGCTCGCTTACTCTGGCAAAGGGAGCAGGATCACTGAGTACAAGCTCGTGAGAGGAGAGGAGAGCAAGGACAAGCTCCTTTGCCAGCTCGAAGTCGCTCTCGTAAGAGATGGAAAATACGAAGTCCACTCTACGAGTGTTTTTCTCGGAATAGTTAATGATGTTAGAGTTAGAAAGTGCGCCGTTGGGAACGTAGATAACCTTGTTGTCGGGAGTACAGAGCTTGGTTGTTACAATTCTGATCTCCTCAACCGTACCGGAAATTCCGCTGCCCTCAACCTCAATGTAGTCATCAACTCTGAAGGGACGGGTAAATATAATCAGAACACCGCCTGCCAGGTTGGAGAGCGCACCGTTTACCGCCAAACCTGCGCACACACCGAGAGATGTAACAAGTGCTGTAAGGCCGCTGGTATCGATGCCGAGATAACCGATAATACAGATCGCAACAACGATCTTAGCTGCAATCTTACCTACATAAGTCAGAGTTTTTACAAGTGTCTTGTCAAACTTCTCGTTTTTCTGAGCACGCTTCTCTATTCTTCTTGACACATAGTTTATCACCTTAAAGCTGATAAACAGTATCAGAAGAGAAATTATAATTTTAATGCCTGTGTTCAGACACCAGGATACTACGGTATCCAGGACAGCGGACCAATTTATCGGATCGGTCGCCGTATCGGTCGTATTAAGTAAAAAGTTCATTTTTTTCTTTCCTTTCTTTTGTTTTTGCTCACCAAAGGAGAATCATCATATACATTATATCAAAGCGTTCGTTGATTTTCAATAATCCAAACCATTTTTCTTTCTTTTTAATAATGATTCCCCTTTAAAATAAAATATACCATAAAATAACGCTACAAAATAGCATAAATTGTTAACAAAAACAGGTTTTTATTGACTATTTACCAAAAAAGTGATATAATTACCTTGTTTAAGGAGTCAGTTATGAAACCAAATAACAAAAAGAAAAATAAAAAGTGGCTTAAATTTCGCCATAAGGTTGTGCACTTAATTCTCCGTCTGCCCATCGGTCTGCTGTGTAAAATCAAGTACGGCATAAGGATCGAAAAATACAGAGAAGGAATAAAACGTCCGCATCTCATTTTATATAATCATCAAACCGCATTTGACCAATTTTTTGTTGGCTTGGCGTTCAACAAGCCTATATACTACCTTGCTACCGAGGATATTTTTTCTAACGGCTGGATATCCGCTCTTATAAAATATCTGGTTGAGCCAATTCCGATCAAGAAGCAGACAACCGATATTAAAGCGATCCTTAACTGTATACGTGTGGCTAAAGAGGGCGGCAGTATTGCCATAGCTCCCGAGGGCAACCGCACCTATAGCGGTGAAACCGTATATATGTCATCCACTATTGCACCCTTGGCAAGAAAGCTTGGTATGCCTATACTTCTGTTCAAAATAGAGGGCGGCTACGGCATTCAGCCCAGATGGAGTGATGGCACAAGACATGGCAGAATGCGTGGCTACGTTTCAAGAGTTATTGAGCCTGAGGAATATGCCGACATGACCGATGAGCAGCTTTTTGAGGTAATCAAAAACGAACTTTACGTTAATGAGGCAAAGGCTGACGCCGAGTTTAAGAGCAAGCATTTGGCGGAATATCTTGAGAGAGCGATCTACACATGTCCTGACTGCGGACTTACCGTACTTGAAAGCCTTGGCGACGTGATAGAATGCAAAAAATGCCGCAAGCGTGTTCGTTACATGCCGAATAAGGAGCTGCGTGGCATTAACTGTGATTTTCCTCACCGCTTCGTTCTGGATTGGTATAATGCCCAGAGCGATTATGTAAATTCTCTGGATCTTTCGGAATATACCGACGAGTCTATGTATCAGGACTGTGCAAAAATAAAAGAGGTTATTGCGGGAAAGAAAAAAATACCGCTCTGTCCACAGGCCGAGATCTTTCTTTTCGGTAATCGGATTGAAATCGAGATAAACGAAGCGACGAAATTATTCGCCTTCGATGAATGCTCTGCTATAACCGTTCTTGGCAGAAACAAGCTTAATATCTACCACGGTGGCAGGATATATCAGCTCAAGGGCAACAAGCGCTTCTGTGCGCTAAAATACGTACATATTTATAATAGATACAAAAATATCAAAAAAGGAGACGAAAATGTTAAATTTTTGGGACTCTGAGGTTTGGAGCTGGATATTGCTCTTTTCCATTTTAACAGGAAGCCTTTTAGTAGGTAATACTTTAAGAAGGAAAATTCCTCTTCTCCGCAACTCGCTTATTCCCACGTCAGTTATCGGCGGAACTATTCTGCTTATCATTGCGGCTATTTATAAAGCGATCACGGGCAACGTCATGTTCGATGCGCCAATTTTTGGTGAGAGCGGCACTAACAATCTTGAAATCATTACATATCACTCACTTGCGCTTGGATTTATCGCATCCTCGCTTAAGACCAGTGAGAAAAAGCTGACGAAAGCACGTGCTGTTGAGATTTTTGACACTGGTGTTACCACCGTTTCCACCTATCTTCTTCAAGGATGGGTGGGTATGGCAATCACTATTGTTACAGCGCTTTTGTTTATTCCCGATTTCTTTATGGCTTCGGGTCTGCTTCTTCCCTTTGGCTACGGACAGGGCACCGGGCAGGCTCTCAATTACGGAATTATCTATGAAAGCCAAGGCTTTGAGGGTGGATCCGGCTTTGGTCTCACTATTGCAGCACTCGGATTTATTTCAGCAGCGCTTGGCGGCGTAATTCATTTAAATATCAGAAAGAAAAGCGGAAAGCTTGTGAAGTCCAAGAGAACCGACGGTAGCAATCAGACGGAGGATGTTGAGACAGAGGGCGAGATTCCTATGCAGGAAAGCATAGATAAGATGACTATTCAGATCTCGCTTATCGTGGTAGCATACGTTATCGCATATATTATTATGTATGTTCTCGGTCTTATTCTCCCCAATATGAAGGCAACTATATACGGCTTCAATTTTATTCTTGGAGTTGTTGGAGCAACCATTGTAAAGGGAGGCGTTTCTCTTCTCCGCAAGACCGGTCTAATGAAGCGCAAATACATAAACAACTTCCTTTTGACACGAAACTCAAACTTCTTCTTTGATCTTATGGTTGTGGCAGGCGTTGCGGCAATCAGACTCGACGAGCTTAAGAGCTATTGGGGCGTTATGCTCATTCTCGGTGTTGTCGGTTTAATTATCACCTACATATACCTTCGTATCGTGTGCAAAAAGCTGTTTCCCGATTATGAGGAGGAGCAGTTCCTTATGATGTACGGTATGCTGACCGGTACAGCAAGCTCTGGCACCATTCTTCTCCGTGAGATTGACGGCGAATTCAAGACTCCTGTGGCGGATAATATGGTTTATCAGAACTTCCCCGCAATAGTATTTGGCTTCCCGCTCATGCTCCTTGCAAACTTGGCGCCCAAGAGACCGATCTTGACTTTTATTATTCTTATACTATTCTTCCTTGTTATGAACATTGTTTTATTCAGAAGTAAGATATTTAAGTCAAAAAAGAAAAGGGCAAACAAGGAAAAATAACAGATACAGATGCAAAAAATACAATTTTGCAAACAGTAATTTGCATTAAAGGCGACATACGCTTGGTATGTCGCCTTTTTTATTTAAAAATTCATATTAAACGTTTTGTTTTCATTAATGTTTTCGACACCGTATTTGGTAGCAAAAAGTTCTCTTTCGCTGTCACGGCACTGCTTGATAACCTTCTTATATTTAGCGTTTATTCTCTTGCACAGATCCTCAAAGTGACCTGCATAGAGCGGATTTGCGCCACGCTTTCGTTCGATAATGTCCGATACTGACTGATAAAGTCTCATTACGTTATATCCCGAGGTGGTATCAAATACCCAGATGGGAAGGAAGTTCCTATACTGAAGCAGACCCCACATCTGATAGAAGTTTGCAACAATGGATGCTGAGGTGAAAACCGCCTCCTTGCTTTCTATGTAAAAATCCTTGTCATCCTTTGAAATATTGTCAGCAAGCCACTGATCAAAGTCCTCATCATAAACCGTCTTGCCATACTTGATCTTAATGTTTCTGTAATTGTAGAGCAGATGTCTTGCGTTGGCGATTTCCGCCTTCTCTCCATTGGCAAAATATTCACGCACGTTATCAAGCGAAGTGGTAAAGATTGAGGAAATACCTACAAGCAAGCTGCCAAGTCCGGAAATTATAGCCACAATTCCTACAATTCTATTAATTATAACGTCCTCGTTCTGTCCAAAAAATCCGAACACCACGCAGATTGCGATCATTGAACAAACGCTTCCAACTATAAGAAGTATTTTTTTACTGTTACCCTTCATAATAAGTCACATCCTTTATTTTTTCTTCATTATACCACATTTTTCGCCATTGGTCAATAGAAAACCTCCGCTCTAATATCCGCTTTATTTAAAACCACCTACCGAAGTAAGTGCTTCATTTGGCTCCCCGAGCTGGACTCGAATAAGGGACTCATGCATACCGCCTGCGGTATTGGGCGTTAAGCCGTGGGAATACCATTCTATCAGTATTGAAGTCTGTGATCTTGCCATAACACAACTGCACGGTAGCCCTTTCACAGTCAGTTCGCATAGCGAACAATGACTGTGAAGCTGGTGTCACTGTATGTTCGAGCCCTGTAAATATATTAATAAGTAAACAAAAAAGCACCTACCGAAGTAAGTGCTTCATTTGGCTCCCCGAACTGGGCTCGAACCAGTGACATCATGATTAACAGTCATGCGCTCTACCGACTGAGCTATCGAGGAATAAAGTGGTGCACCTCCAGGGACTCGAACCC
>JAZSMV010000057.1:0-11554 GCA_045536065.1 Eubacteriales bacterium
ATTTTGATACTAATAATTTATTGAAACTAAATTTTTTCAAAGACGATAAAACTTATATCAATATTGTAAGTGATTTAGAATCAAAAGATTTGGATATGCTTATATTTGACTACGAAATTGATTTAAGAGATTACAAAAAAATATTCGATACAATTTCGCCTCTGTTCCAAGCAGTAATGTATTTGTTAGACAATAATATAAAGCCCAATCAAATAAAGCTGTTTATTTCGGAAGATTGCAATGTATATGATGAAGATTTTACAAAAATAAAAATTGATTGTTTGAATTTTGAAGAATCATTTATTAACTATGTTTCGTCTCATGATATTATAACAACAAATTGTTTTCCCCCCATAGTCTTTAGCTTTACTTAAAGTTGAATATCGCACATAAAATCTTAGCGAGTCTACCTTCGGGTAGGCTCGCTTTTTTTGTTCACGGCTACGGTCAGCTTAATCCCTGAAAACAACTCTGTACTTGACAAAACTTTCGTTTCCGAATACCTAAATATAATTTTTTACCAAAACGGGGGCGGAGATTTCAGGCTCTGCCCTTTTGATTTGTGAAAAATCAACAATAATTACAAAATTCACACAAAAACCTTGATATTCTGTGTATAATGTGTTATAATGTGTTAGCTGTGGAGAGAGCGGATCTCCCACGGTAAAAGCTTAAGATGATAATTCAGGTATATGATTGCGATATGGGCAAACGTTTCTACAAACCGCCGAGAATGGTTGACTACCGAGATAGAGTCAATTTTATTTTCTCGGAGGTTTTTTATTTTTATGAATCCTGAAATTTTACTTGAAATTTTCGGCTACTTCGGTACGGCGCTGGTTATTCTCTCATTCTTTATGAAGGAGATGAAATGGCTGCGTGCTATCAATATGGGTGGCGGACTTATCAGTCTGATTTATGCTATTTTCAAGAACACAATGCCGGTTGTGGTGCTGAACGCCGTGCTGATAGCCATAAATGCAGTTCAGCTGGCGCGACAGATAATCAAGGAAAGAAAAGAAGCAAAGCAGAGCAACAATGACAAAGCTTGTGCATACGATAAAGAAGAAGTTAAAGAGGCGAAAGGATAAAGATTATGAAGCTTATTATAGACGGCCATCAGGTGACGGTTCAGCCCGGACAGTCGCTGCTTGATATGATACGTGAGCTTGGACTCGTGACAGGCAAGCTATCCACAGACCCCATTGCCGCAAAGATCGGCGGTGATATTTTCACACTTAACTATATTCCCCTGCGCAAGAAGGACGTAGTAGATGACACCGAGTACGTAAGAGAGGCTATGATCGGCTCCGACGGTGTTGTCCGTCTTATCAGATACACCGATGCGGCAGGCTCCGAGGTATATACCAGAACTGCGCAGTTCGTAATGTTCCTTGCCATAGAAGAGCTCTGGCCCGATGCAGAGGCTACCATGAGCTTTACCGTAGGCTCCGGACTTTACGTTAAGGTAAATGGTGCGCCCGATTTCTCGGCAGAGGTTCTCCGTGAGAGAGTGGATAAGATCGTGGCAGAGGATATTCCCCTGCTCCGTCACAGGATCACCACCGAGGAGGCTATAAGATATTACAGAGAAAACGGCCTTGAGGATAAGGCTCGTCTGCTTGGCTACCGCTCCACACCCACCTTTGACGTTTACAGTCACGGTGACTATTCCGACTACTTCTACGGCGAGATGGCGCCCTCTACGGGTTACCTGCGCTCATACGATATTCTTGAGGCTGACGGCGGCTTTATCTTCGTCTTTCCTCAGAAAAAGAGCCCCGACCGTGTTTCTCAGTACAAGGAGCTGCCCAACCTCTTTGCAGTCTGCAACGAGGGTAAGGAATGGGGCGAGCTTATGGAATGTGAGACGGTTGCCGATCTTAACGAGCTTGTGGAAAACGGCAGGATAAGAGAGCTTGTGCGTATCAACGAGGCTCTCCACGAGAAGAGATTCTCTGCCATTGCCGATCAGATCTGCGAGAGAGGCATTAAGGCTGTAATGCTTGCAGGCCCCAGTTCCTCGGGTAAGACCACCTCGGCAAACCGTCTGTCCATTCAGCTCCGTGTTCACGGCAAAAAGCCGATACTGATGAGCCTTGACGACTACTACGTTGACCGTGACAAGATCGAGCCCGGCCCCGACGGCAAGGTTGACCTTGAGCATATTAATACCATTGACACCGAGCTGTTCGGTCAGCATCTCCAGGCGCTGCTCTGCGGCGAGGAGGTGGAGCTTCCCTCCTTCAACTTTAAGAAGGGTCGCCGTGAGTGGCTTGGCCACAAGCTCCGTCTTGACGAAAAGTCGGTAATTATAGTAGAGGGTCTGCACGCAATGAACCCTGTGCTTCTGCCCGAGGGACTTGATTCAAGCCTTGTGTTCCGTCTCTTCGTCACTCCCCTGCTCCCCCTTAACCTTGACAACCACAACCGTATCCCCTCCAGCTACTTAAGGCTTCTGCGCCGAATAGTGAGAGATTACGAAACCCGTGGCTCCTCGGTTGCCCACACACTTGATATGTGGCAGTCGGTAAGAGCGGGCGAGGAGAAGTGGATCTATCCCTTCCAGGAGATGGCTGACGTAATGTTCAACAGCTCCACTCTCTACGAGGTAGCCGTACTGAAAAAGCACATATTCCCTCTGCTCACCGAGATCTCGCCCTCTGACGAGTGCTATGACCAGGTGCGCTCGGTGGTAAAGGTGCTTAACTTCATTCACGAGGCAGACGTGGACTATGAGATTCCTCCCACATCTCTTGTGCGTGAGTTCATCGGCGGAAACACATTCTACAAGAAATAAGGCATATTTTGTAAACCAAACATAACAAAAACCACCCAAAGCGCAAGTCTTGGGTGGTTTTCTTTTATTGTTATGCGTTTTATTCTTTGTCTTCGGTGCTTTCTTCCTCGCACTGATTTTCCTTTTTCTCTGCGGTGTCGCAGGAGTTTCTGTATATCACAAAACGGCAGAAAAGGAACTCTAGAACGAAGTTCAAAATCATAGTCACAGCCTCAACGATAAGACCGTGAACGCCAAGGCTCTCTATCCACTGGCCGCCAAGCATTGTGACCGGTGTGAACACTGCGTAGAAGCCCAGCAGCTGCGTCATCGCCTTCGGCACGTTGCTTGCCGATTTGAAGGTGATTTTACGGTTAATGGTAAAGTTCCATATTATTGAGAGCAAAAGGCTGACAAGGTAGGACAGCCAATAGTCAAGCGAGCAAAGCTCATACATCAGGGTAAATGAGCCGATCTGTATTATGCCTGCGCTGATGGAGATCAGGGTGAACTTGACCGCTCTGATAATTTCCTTGATTTTATCCGATTTCTGCATAAAGTCATTCTCCTTTGATGAAATATGTGACAATTATAACAGAAAAGTCAACGAAAATCAATCCATTTTGCTGATATTGAGCTTTTGTGCATTATCTCGAAGGAAGATCAGATGGGCATACCAAGTCGGCTGAGGCGGTCAAAAAGCTCGTCCTCCTCGCTCTCTGCATCCTCGGCAAGCTCGATATCACGGCGAAGGCTTAACATTCGCATATCCGTTCTCGCCATATCCTCCGCCACCTCACGAAGCTCACGGCTTACCCTGTCGGCGTCGGGAATATCCTTTTTATATTTCATCTGATGCTCAAGACTTGCCCAATAGTCCATTGCTATCGTGCGAATCTGCACCTCCACCTTAACGTTCTTTTTACCCTCGGAAAGAAATACGGGTATGGATACTATCAGATGAAGGCTTCTGTATCCGTTAGGCTTCGGATTTTCAATATAATCCTTTCTCGCAACCAGGGTCACGTCATCCTGGCAAAGAAGCGAATCGGCTATGGTATAAATATCGTCAACGTAGTTGCAGATAACACGAACTCCGGCTATGTCGTTAAGATTATGCTCCATGCTCTCAACCGACATAGGATAGCCACGCCTCATCATCTTCTCAATAATACTCTCGGTTCGCTTAAGCCTTGATGAAATAGAGCTGATGGGATTGCGCTTGTATCTTACCTTAAACTCGGTGTCTAGCACCTCAAGCTTGGTGGTTATCTCCTTTATGGCGCAGGTGTAGACCATCTGCAGCTCCTTGTATTCCACCATAGACCACATCATTTTCTTTGCCTGTTGGTAAATGGTGTCGGCGTTTGCGGTAATCATCCTCATAACGCTCTCGGCGGTTCTGTCAATTAATGCATTGTTGTCCATAATTTACCTCCTTTACACTATCATTATAGCATTTTTTGGGGTAATATTCTTGCATTTTTTGTAAACGATAAGGAAAGCCACTGTAAACAAAAATCACCCCGCCGAAAACGGAGTGATTTTATATTTTATTCTCCCACAGCCTTATTTGTAAGCATTGTGAGAGTGAGCTTCAGGCCGTTTGGCTTTCCCATGCGGGTAGGCCTCTCACCTATCAAAAGGCTCTTTTTGTGTTTCAAAATCGGCTCCCAAGTGGGCACATTTTTGCCGTTAGGATCGCCAAATTTAGCGAAATTGCAAAGATAAGTTGTCATCTGATTGCTGATTTCATAATCCTTCTGCTCCATCGGGCGCCAGCAGTTATCAAGCGTTCCAAACCAATACCAAAGGTCAGCCGAATGCCAGGCTCCGCATTTATCACCGGGGAGCATACGGTCAAAGAGGTATAGGTAGCTGTCGCTCCTTTGCTTTTTACCAAAGCCTCTGCCGAGAGAGGCGAGTATGGGAGGCGCCATATCATGACTGTTGGAGCCGATAATATAGGGAATATCACGGACAGTGGCACCGTCGGTGATCAGGCGGCCGTCGTTTACAGGAACGGTGGACATCATACCGCCCCCAAGCTCCCGCTTACCTCTCTGCCAAGCTGAAAACAGCTCCTCGGGAGGCAGAGATCTGAACTGTTCAAGTGTATCACAGCCTGCAAGCCTCATTACGCCATGCCAGAATTTATAGACCTTCTCGGGCCTTGTCATAAGCATATTCGACATACCGCAGCCACTGGACATCACAGCCCCGGAAAACAGTCCCTCTGAAAGAGGGCTTGAGCAGAGGAGCTGAACGCTCATTGCGCCTGCGCTCTGTCCCATTACCGTCACCCTGTCCGGATCGCCGCCAAAGGCAGAAATGTTATTTTTCACGAACCTGAGAGCCGCCAGCTGATCGTAAAGACCGTAGTTACCCGTATGCCCTGCCTCGTCACAAAGCTTAGGCAGACAGAGAAAGCCCATAGGTCCAAGTCTGTAATTTATTGTCACCGCAACCACGTCATTTGTGGGCCAGGAGGGGTCGTCAAACTGCTTTTCGTGACCGCAGCCGCCGGTGTAACCGCCGCCGTGAATATAGACTATTACAGGCAGCTTGCTACTTTCGGTAGCGTGGCTCGGTGTCCAGATATTAAGGAACAGACAGTCCTCGCTGTAGGTGTATTTTTCACCACGGCGGAACTCGTTGTAGTAGAAGATCTTCTTGGGATTTTCCTCCTCGTTATAGAAGGCTCTGGGCTGATAGGAGCAGTTGCCGTACTCGGTGGCATCATATATTCCATCCCAGCTCTCCACTATCTTAGGATACTCCCATCTGCCTGCCGTAGCATAACGGATACCCTTGAAGGCTACCGTATCGGGCAGGCGGCAATCACAGCCTCTGATTCTGCCGCAGGGTGTGTTTATAAGCTTTTCCATAATTCTTCCGTCGCCTTATGCGGTTTCCTCGGAGCCTGTTGCTCCGTCAGTTGTCTGCTGAGCCATTTTAAAGTTCTCAAGCTTCTTACGTGTTTCGTCATTCATATTCCAGATAAATCTGAATGCCACCCAGGAGCCGATAACGAATATACCGGGAAGGAGCATACCGATAATCTTGAAGCCTGTGATAGTAAAGTCGCTCTGAATTATAGCATCGCTGTCATACTTGAACACGTCAAGCAGACCGATAGCCAGCGAGCTTCCGATAGCCTGACCCACACGGCGAGCCAAATTGAAGGTGCCGTAGATAGAGCCCTCTGCACGCTTGCCTGTTATCATCTCGTTGTAGTCTATCGCCTCACCTACAAAGCCCCACTGCATATACATCGACATAGATGCAAGACCGAGGGCAAGACCCTTTACCACCATGTGCACGTAAGGGTCTATGTAAAAGATCATGTGGAAGAGGAAGAGCAGAAGATAAAGCGCACAGCCGATAACTATACCGTAGCGGATAAATTTTTCAAGGCCGGTCTTTTTTGCGATTATGGGGCCGACGATAAAGGTCAGCATCATAACAGGGCCTGTTATCGCCATACCGATAGCCATAAGCGACATTCCGCCGTAAACGCCGTTATAGAAATAGCTGTCGATGGTCTCGGAGGTGCTCTGCATCAGGCAGATGCTAAGACCGTGAACGCAAAGCGCAACGAAGGGTCTGTTGTGACGGAATACGTCGATTATATCGGTGAATTTGATCTCTGGGCTGTCGGCCGCATTGGTAACGGGGTTTACCGTTCTCTCCTCGGTGAAGAAATAATGACCCAAGGAGAAGGCAAGGCCGATCACCGAGCAGATAGCCGCACCGATGAAATAGCCGATATTGTTAGTCTTACCGTAATGATCGATAAGAATAGGCATAATTGCAAGAGGAAGTGCATTACCTATACCCGAGCCGATACCTCTGGCAGAGGAAAGGGTGGCACGCTCGTGGTTGTTTGAGGACATAGCCGAAAGGAGAGCGCCCATAGGTATATTGAACATTGTATACGCCGCCTCGTAAAGCACCTTGAGGGCGAAAAGCACCATCAGGTTTGCAATACCGTCAAAGAGGGTGGGCACGGAGAACAGCATAATGAAGAACACGCAGACAAGGGGTGCGCTTCGAAGCAGCCAGGGACGGAACTTGCCACGGGGGTTTTTGCTCTTGGCGAAGCTTTTATCCATAAGTGCGCCCATAAGCGGGTCGTTGATAAAGTCCCAGATATTCCAGACTAATAGCAGCACCGAAACAAGTCCTTCCTCAATCTTGAGAACGTCGGTGCAGTAGTTGGCGAAAAATTTACCCATGATGAGGAAGGTCATACAGCCGCCTGCATCTCCCAGGGCATATCCTATCTTATGCTTTAAGGTTAAGCCACCTTGGGCTTTGGTCTTTGTTTTTGTCATTGTCCATCTTCCCTTTTTCTTTATTCAGGAAATTGCTGATTTTATTATATCACAATGAAAAAGCCTTGTCAATTATATAAAAAAACAAAAAGCACCCCGAGGACGTCGGAGCGCTTTTTAAATTTATCCAAGCAGGTAATCCATACACATCATCAGCGCAAAGCCGCCGAGAAGTGCGTAGGTTGCGCCTCGCTGTGCGCCGTGAGCGTGGGTCTCGGGGATCATCTCGTCGCTGATAACGTAGAGCATCGTTCCGCCCGCAAAGGCAAGTGCAAAGGGCAATATTGCCGAGGAGATGCTGACCGCAAGAAATCCGATAACCGTACCCACAACCTCTACAAGACCGGTAAGAGAGGCGATAAGGAGAGTGCGCCTTTTGCTCACACCCGAGGCAAGCATAGGAGCGATAATAACCATTCCCTCGGGGATATTCTGCAGAGCGATACCGCCTGCGATTATAAGTCCACCCGAGGTGTCTCCCGAGCCAAAGCCAACACCTGCCGCAATTCCCTCGGGCAGATTATGTATGGCGATAGCCATAACGAAGAGGAGAACCTTGCTTAGCCCCTTGTTGTCGTGCTGCTCCTGCTCCACCCCCGCAAGAGCGTGAAGGTGAGGAACAAGCCTGTCTATAAGGTTAAGACAGAGAGCGCCTGCGAATATGCCGACAACAGTCATAGTAAGCGCCGCCCACTTGCCGTATTCGGAGCCCTCCTCAATAGAGGGAATGATAAGACCCAGCACCGCAGCGGCAAGCATTACACCAGCCGCAAAGGAGAGTATGATATCCGAGAATTTATGGGATATTTTTTTAAATGCAAAGCCGATAAGCGCACCGATTATTGTTGCGCCGCCGACTCCCAAGGCAACCAGGGAGATAAGTAATACGATATCCATAGCGACTCCTTAAATTCATAATTGGCGGATAGTGCACAGGGCGAGCCGTGCTCGCCCCTTTTTTATTTTTATATGGAGAATAAGAAATGAAGAATCTGATTATAAAACCAGCGAGGGTGCGGAATAAACTCTTGCCGCAAGCTCCTGATTAAGCAAATAAAGGCTTCTGGGATCAGAGCCAAACAGCTCCATCTTGGTAATCATATCGTTGGCGTTGGTCTCCTCCTCGCCCTGCTCCTTAACGAACCAGTCAAGGAACTGCATGGTGCGGAAGTCGTGGATCTTATACGCCTCGGCATAGATGTCGTGGATAAGGCTGGTTACGTACTTCTCGTGCTCAAGACCTGCCTCGAGAACTGCCATGTGGCTTGTAAGCTCCTTGTCGGGCTTGTCGATAGCCTTCAGGCTAACCTCCATGCTCTCATTCTGAAGATACTGATAGAAGAGCATTGCGTGATCACGCTCCTCCTGTGCCTGAATCATATACCAATTTGCAAAGCCGTCAAGGCCAACACGCTTGAAGTAGTTGGAAAAATCAAGGTAAAGATAAGCGCTGTAAAGCTCCTTATTAATCTGATCGTTAAGTAGCTCGTGTACTCTTTCGTTCATTATTTTGCTCCTTTTTGTTAGGTGTTATTTACATTTCGCCTTAAATCTCGGATTTCCAGAGGCCGTGGAGGTTGCAATAAGCGTAAACCTCGAGGGGAGTTTCATCCGAGAGTGCGAAGGTTACAGAGGGGTGTGCGCCTACGGGAAGATGCTTTCTCTGAGAGCCCTTATCGGTCTTAAGCTCTACCCAGAGGATAGAATGCTCCTCTGCCATAGGATGCTCTACCGAGCCAACAACAACCTTTACAAGATTGCCCTCAACGGTAGCAACGGGAATGTGCTTCTCACGGCTTGCCTCAACGGTGCCAGCCTCGATGGGAGTCATCTTCTGACCGCAGCATACTACAGGAACACCCGAGTCGTCGATCTTCTCGATAAGGTTACCGCACTTTTCACAGATATAGAATTTGGTTTTAGACATATTTTTATTCCTCCATGGGTTAGTTTTTTGTTTTGTAATTACATTATAGCATACTTTTTGCAATTTGTATGTGACTTTGTCACATTTTTTTGAATTTTTTAAAAATTTTTATTTTATTGACATAAATGGAAAATGATGCTATAATTTTATTATATCAGTTATCTATTACTTTAGGAGCAGATATGAAAATAATCTCCCTTATAGAAAACACCTCAGGGCGTGAGGGTATAGTCAGCGAGCACGGACTGTCGCTGTATATCGAGGCTTTGAGAAAAAGAATTCTCTTCGACTTCGGTCAGAGCGACAGCTTTGCCGACAATGCGGACAGGCTATCGGTAGATCTTTCGGCGGTGGACCTGGCTATTCTTTCCCACGGTCACTACGACCACGGCGGAGGGCTTCGGAAATTTCTTGAAATTAATAAAAAAGCGGCTGTTTATATAAGCAAAAAAGCATTTTTGCCCTACTACAACGGCGAAAAATATATCGGTCTTGACCCTTCCCTCTCGGATAGCGACAGGCTGATATTCATAGAGAGCGAGCAGAAAATCTGCGAGGGGTTGACGCTTATCAGCCTCGATTCTCCTCCCGAGAACAGCCTAAGGCTGACGGTAATGACCGAGCGAGGTCGGCTTCCCGACCGATTTGACCACGAGCAATACCTTCTTATTGAGGAGAATGGTCGGCGTGTGCTTATCAGCGGATGCTCTCACAAGGGTATTTTATCCATTATTAAAAAATTTCAGCCTGATATATTTGTCGGCGGCTTTCACTTTATGGCTATGCCTCTTGACGAGGAGCTTTCGGGGCGGGCGAAGGAGCTTGAGCTCTCGGGCTGTAAATTTTACACCTGTCATTGCACAGGCAAGGAACAGTTTGATTTTATAAAAACATACATAAATAGATTGGAATATCTGTCCGCAGGCGACAGAATTGAGATTTAAAATGAATGAGCTTGAATTAATTAAGGTTTTTGAGGATGCATTTCCCTTCTGGGATAACCTCAGCAAGTGGGATAAGGACACCTTTCTCCACTCCTCCCACTACGTAAAATATAACAGAGGAATAAATATTCACGACGGCGGAAACTGTACCGGTGTTATTCTTATAAAAAGCGGCTGTCTGCGTGTTTACCTGCTCTCCGACGAGGGTAAGGAGATAACGCTCTACCGACTTTTCCCCGGTGATATGTGTATTCTCTCCGCATCCTGCGTGCTGGATAATCTGACCTTTGACGTGTTTATCGACGCCGAGGAGGACAGCGAATGCGTTGTGGTCGGCGGCTGTGCCTACGAGGGTGTGTGGCAGAGATCGGACGAGGTAAAGATCTTTACCTACGAGACCGCCCTTGCCCGATTCTCCGACGTTATGTGGGTTATGCAGCAGATACTCTTTATGAGTATGGACAAGCGCCTTGCCATATTCCTGCTTGATGAGGCATCAAAGAATGGCAGTGATACCGTCAAGCTGACACACGAGCAGATAGCGAAATATATGGGCTCTGCCCGTGAGGTGGTGTCAAGAATGCTTAAATACTTTGCCTCCGAGGGCATTATCTCCTCCTCACGAAGCGAGGGTATTAAGATCCTTGACAAAAAGCGCCTTCGCAGTCTTGCGATTTAGTAAATGCAGAATTAAAAACCTCCCTTGTGTAAGGGAGGTTTTTTGCGTTAGGAAGACGGCTATTATAGTCAAATATGCCGTTTAGGCGCTGACCATTTCGAGAATCTTCGCCTTATTCTTTGCTCCGCTGGAGCGGTTAATTATCTCTCCATCCTTCATTACTATCAGCGTGGGAATGCTGATAACGCCAAACTCACGGGCAAGCTCGGGATTGTCGTTTACGTTTATCTTGCCGACGAAGAGGTCGGAGCGCTCGGATGCTATTTCATCCACTATGGGAAGCACCATTCGGCAGGGGCCGCACCAATCTGCGTAAAAGTCAAGTAGGGAGATACCCTCTTTATTTCTAACCTGATCAAAATTCTCTTTATTAAGTCTTATAGCTGACATATTGTTTCTCCTTTTTGTTTGTATTTTTGTTTTCTGACTACATTATAGCAGGAAAAGTGAGATGTTTCTGTGACTTAATCACACAGAGAAGCGGTTTATCGGATCGTACATACTGCGGCTTCTCGTTGCATTTTTTCATATAGGTAAAATCACACAGAGAAGCAATTTATAAAATCCAACATTTTAACATAAAAAGCGGCTCGGAAATCGAGCCGCTTTAGTGTTATTTAATTAGTCCTTCTTGATGCCGAAAAGGGCTGCAAAGAAGTCGCCGATCGCACGGAAGATATTCACGATCCAATCCCAGAAGGTGAGAGGTTCATCATCCTCATCGGGATCGGTGGGATCCTCGGGATTCTCGGGAGTATCAGGATTCTCGGGAGTGTCAGGGCTCTCGGGAGTGTCGGGATTCTCGGGAGTATCAGGGTTCTCGGGAGTGCCGGGGTTCTGGGGAGTATCGGGGTTCTCGGGAGTGTCGGGGTTCTCGGGAGTATCGGG
>JAZSMV010000102.1:0-25008 GCA_045536065.1 Eubacteriales bacterium
TACACTTTGGCTCGGGCTCTGTGCCGAAGGTGCAGATCCGGTCCGCATATCTGAGCGGAGATCTGCAAGCTTGTTTGCAAGGCGAAGCGAAGAGTTATCTTCGCTTTAGGCGAATACCCGGGGCAGCTCCAGCCCTCTCGCCGCGGCTCGGTCACGTTCGAGGAAAAACAGTTATCAACTGTTTTTTTACACTCTCACGCCGCTTTGCTACCCGAAGGGAAACCTTCGGGGCTTTGGTTTTTTATAAGGTTTTGCGGTGCTTCTGTGGGAGCACTTTTTTGTTGGGGTTGTCTGAAGCTGCTACCCCATACTTCGCATCGGGCTCTGTGCCATAGGCACAGATTCGGTACGCATACCTCGGTAAAAGTAAAAAGCCCCGGAAATTGTCCGGGACTTTTTTAATATGTTCTTGTAATTATTTGAATAATCGGTTCTATTGTTTCTGCGGTTCTAAAAACAGAGAAAACAGTTAAGCCAAGAGCAATAAGGTTAAAGAACAGATATATGTATATATTTGCTTTTACCGACACTTTTTTGAATATCAACTCGTAAAAAACAAGCCCAACAAAATATCCCGCTACATTTGTTATTAGATCCATGGTTGCAAAATTGCCAATCATGGTAAACAGCTGTAACAATTCAAAAAACAGGGAAATCAAAAAGCATATGCCAAGATCACGCATGATGTTTCGTTTTTTAAACATCATATTAAACAATACGCCGAACGGTGCAAAAACAAAACAGTTTGCGACAATGTTAAGTATTTCCTGCTTGTAATCAAAATGAAGCTGAAATGGGATAAGATCGTATGTAAATCTCTCATACAATGTCTGTTGTGACAACCAACTGTAATTGCTGCAAATCATGGTGATATCGTTCATTTTCAGCCACAGAGCCCAGATCAGCAGCCACGAAAACATAACGAGGCCTGTGATTTCCAGCACCCTTAGTATTCTATGCTCTCTTTTCATATTATAATTTCCTTGTAATTATTCCGTATATTACGTCGGCAGCACCTATTACGGTAACAAAAGAATATATTGTTACTATACCAAAAACAATGTTAACTACAGCCGCCAGAATTACGGTGTTCTTCGTTGACATGCGCTTGAATATCAGATAATATACGCCGTATCCAATAAAACAGCCAACGGTATTGGTGATAAGATCCTCGGTAGCAGGATTTCCCAGCATTGTTGCTAGCTGAATAAGCTCTACCATCACCGAAATACCAAGACATATCGCCGCATCTCTTATTATGTTCTTTTTCTTAAACAGATAGCAAAGCATTATTCCAAATGGCGCAAAAACAAAGCAGTTAAGGATGGTATCGATCACCTGACGGACGATCATCTCCCCTGTGCCACGGTAATTAAAGGGAATAATATCCCACATAATTCTTTCCTCTGGGGTTAGCACCTTGAGGTTGTTATAGGTAGTAATGAGCAGATCCTCGTCACCGAGCTTAAGCACCAACGCCCAGATTATGATCCATCCGAACATAACCATAGCCGCTATTACAAGTCCCTTGACAGTTTTTTCGGTATAGGGCAGGTATTTTTCTCGCAGGTTGCGGATCTTTTCCCAAAGTCCGCCGTGTTTTGCATTATTTTCAGCCATATTATTCTCCACAAATTAAAGTAAGTACAGTATAGCATAAATATATATGTATGTCAAATAGTGTTGTGGGATAAACAAGATATGCTATGTGAAGTGGTGGAGCTTATACTATTTACAAGATGCGCCGATATCTCGGTGTGCTGCACAAATACAAAAGAGGTCACAAATGCAACCTCTTGTGTATTTATTATCTTTTTTGTAAACTCTTGAGTGTTTCTACAAAGGATGGACAAGAGCTCATAGCTTCCGGAATGACAGTGGGTGCATAGTATTTCGATTGCATCGTTTGCGGTGAGAATGAAAGCTTGCATTTCATAGAGAATATCGTCTTTTCAAAGCAAGAAAGCAACTGTTCACATTGAGGATAAAACGGAACTGCAGAGGATAAAATCTCATATGCCCGACGGTTATCACCAGCACTGAGTGCGTTCAGTACGCTATTAGATATGCTTTCTCTGCGCTGAAATTCTGTAGCTATAAGCTGCTTGTAGAACGGAGGAAGCTCGTCAAAAATTTACTGGCAAACATATGGAGTATCTTTGCTTTGATATCTATGAGCTGAGCTTGCAAGAGAATAGAGGAAGTCCAGAAGGAACAGGTCGTCTCGCCCCTCCTCTTTAATAAGATAGCTGTCGATAGACTCTTTATACTGAACATCGAGCAGCTTTAGACCAAGCAGACCTCCCGAGTATGGAATTCCTGTTATACTTCTTTTGAAGCGGGCATTGCATTTTTTCAGCATATGGTTATACAGCTCAGGATCTTCAGTTCTAAGCATGTGAAGATTGTCAAAAACCGTCTGATAATCAAAATGCGTCGTGCGACAGCGTCTGTTTATTTCGGAGGCTACCTTGACTATACGTGCCTTAATTCCGTCGGGCTCGATGCCGAGCATCTTAAGGAACATTCCTCGAAGCGCCTCGTCCTCCTCGGTTTCGTTTCCAAGGGTATATTTGTCGTGCATAAATGCGCCTTGCAGAAGAAGGGCTCTTGCGCTGCTGAAAAGCTCGTCGAGAGAGGGAACCGATGAGGTAATATTAACCACGCCTGCATTTATATTGTAAGTATTGTAATATTTGTTTATGGCCTTCTGAACAACAAATGGAGTATTGCAGAAGGGGCAGATCGCCGCATCTTGAGTATCGTTTACCTGGAGGCTGGCGCCACATTGAGTACATATAGCGGGAACAAAAGACATAATAAGCTACTTTGTTTTTTATTACATTATATCACACAATTAATTTGGTGTCAAGAAAAGAGAGATGAATAAATGAAGCGACAGATGTTCGCTTGGTGGAGCATTTTTAAATACAAGCGAATAGTCAAAAAACCTCACCCAATATGGTGAGGTTTTTTGTTAAACTTAATTCTGCGACAGTTGGTTATTTAAACCTAATAAGAATTTATATTTGATTGAAAAACTTATTACTTTACTGAAGCAGTGCTACGCAGCATAACGTCGTGGTATCCGCCTTCAACTATACTGGTGGAGCTTACGAGGGTCAGTTTGGCCTTCTGCTGAAGCTCGGGAATTGTGATAGCACCGCAGTTGCACATGGTGGATTTTACCTTGTAAAGCGAACGCTCCACGTTATCGTGAAGAGGGCCTGCGTAGGTTACGTAGGAATCAACACCTTCCTCAAAATTAAGATTTGCCTTGCCGCCGAGATCGTATCTTTGCCAATTTCTCGCACGGTTGGAGCCCTCGCCCCAATATTCCTTAACGTACTGGCCGTTAATCATAGACTTGGGTGTGGGGGATTCGTCAAATCTGGCAAAATATCTGCCAAGCATAAGGAAATCTGCTCCCATAGCTAAAGCAAGTGTCATGTGATAATCATGAACGATACCGCCGTCGGAACAAATGGGAATGTAAACACCTGTTTCCTTATAATATTCATCGCGCGCAGCCGCTACTTCAATAACCGCGCTTGCCTGACCTCGTCCGATACCCTTGGTTTCTCTGGTTATACAGATAGAGCCGCCGCCGATACCCACCTTAATAAAATCTGCGCCTGCTTCTGCCAGGAAGCGGAAGCCCTCGCGATCAACCACGTTTCCTGCCCCGATTTTGACGGTGTTTCCATATTTTTCTCTTACGAAATCAATGGTGCGCTTCTGCCATATAGTATAACCCTCGGAGGAGTCGATGCAAAGAACATCAGCGCCAGCCTCAACCAATGCGGGAACTCTCTTTTCATAGTCACGGGTGTTTATACCCGCGCCAACAACATAGCTCTTGTTCTTATCGAGAAGCTCATTGGGGTTTTCTTTATGCTGGGAGTAGTCCTTGCGGAATACAAAGTACTTAAGATTACCGTCCTTATCTACGATAGGAAGCGAGTTAAGCTTGTGATCCCAGATAATATCGTTTGCCATTTTTAGGGTGGTGCCCTCTGGCGCAACTACAAGTTTCTCAAGAGAGGTCATAAAGGAGGAAACCCGCTCCGTACCTGTCATACGGCTCACACGGTAGTCACGGCTGGTAACTATGCCGAGCAATCTGCCTGTGGCACTGCCGTCCTCGGTTACAGCCATAGTGCTGTGTCCCTTTTCCTCAAAGAGATTAAGCACGTCTATTAGGGTGTCATCAGGCTTAAGATTAGAATCACTGATTACAAATCCTGCCTTATAGCTCTTGACACGGGAAACCATGGCCGCCTCGTCCTCAATAGACTGGTTACCGTAAATAAAGGAAATGCCACCCTCTTTAGCAAGGGCAATAGCCATAGTATCGTCAGAGACCGACTGCATTATTGCCGAGGTAAGAGGAATATTCATTACAATAGGACACTCCTCATTGTCGGGACGGTATTTCACAAGAGGGGTCTTGAGCGAAACGTTCTGAGGTATACATCTCTCATCGGTGTAACCGGGAATAAGAAGATACTCACTGAATGTACGGGAGGGTTCGGTGAAATAAACAGCCATTTTTTGTCTCCTTTTTGTATGAAATGTAATTTATAGTTTATGGAATTGAAATTATTCCCACTCGATTGTGCCGATGGGCTTGGGGGTGAGGTCGTATAGAACACGGTTTATACCCTCCACCTCGGAGGTAATTCTATCTGTGATTTTATGAAGGATGCTATATGGTATTTCCTCAATGGTTGCACTCATAGCATCGGTGGTATTTACGGCACGAATAATTGCAGGCCAGCCCTCATAGCGCTTGCCATCTATGACACCGACACTCTTGAAATCGGGCACTGCAATAAAATACTGCCACACTTTGCCTGCAAGACCTGCCTTGTCAAACTCCTCACGAAGAATGGCATCTGCCTCACGGAGTGCGTGAAGTCTGTCTCTTGTAATAGCGCCAAGGCATCTTACACCAAGACCGGGACCGGGGAATGGCTGACGGTAAACCATCTCGTGAGGCAGACCAAGCGCCTCACCAACAACTCTGACCTCGTCTTTATAAAGAAGCTTTACAGGCTCAACAAGCTCCATCTGCATATCCTCGGGCAGACCGCCGACGTTATGATGCGCCTTAACACCCTTAGACTCAATAATATCGGGATAAATAGTACCCTGTGCGAGGAAGGAGATACCCGAAAGCTTTGCCGATTCTTCATCAAAGACCTTAATAAATTCAGCACCGATAATCTTTCTTTTTGTTTCGGGGTCGGTAACACCATCAAGCAGAGAGAGAAAACGATCGGAAGCGTCAACGTAAATAAGATTAGCGTCAAGCTGTCTTCCAAACACGTTGATTACCTGCTCACTCTCACCTTTACGCATAAGACCGTGGTTGACATGAACACAGACAAGCTGTTTGCCTATTGCCTTAATAAGCAGAGCCGCAACAACCGAGCTGTCAACTCCACCCGACAAAGCGAGCAAAACCTTCTTGTCGCCTACCTGACGGCAAATAAGCTCCACCTGCTCGGCAATGAATTTATCAGCTAGTTCTCTTGTATTGATACGAGCCATTTCTTCAGGCCTTTTAATCAAATCCATGCTTTTCACCTCTTAAATTGGTTAAAATGTAAATAAAAGTTAGAATAAACCAGATATTTTTCCGTTTTCGTCAACGTCAATTTTCTCTGCTGCGGGAACCTTAGGAAGTCCGGGCATAGTCATAATATCGCCCGTCAGAGCCACGATAAAGCCTGCACCTGCGCTTACCTTTATATTTCTTACGGTAACGATAAAGTCCTTGGGAGCACCAAGCTTTGTTGGGTCGTCTGAGAAGCTGTACTGAGTCTTTGCCATACACACAGGCAGATTGCCGTAGCCCAGAGCGGTAAGTCTTTCAATCTCCTTCTTTGCCTGGGTGCTGAAGCTTACTCCCTCGCCTCCGTATACCTTTTTAACGATATTATCAATTTTTTCTTCAATAGTAGAGTCGCTCTCATAGCTGAAGGTAAAGTTGTTTTCCTCCTCGCAAAGTTTTACAACCTCATGTGCCAGCTCTATTCCACCCTTACCGCCGTCTGCCCAGACGGTGGAAAGCCTTACGTTTACACCAAGCTCACGGCACTTTTCGATAACGAGATTAATCTCGGCATCCGTGTCGGTGGGGAAACGGTTTACTGCAATGACACAGGGGAGTTTATATACGTTTTTGATGTTGGAAACGTGACGGAGTAGGTTGGGAAGACCCTTTTCAAGAGCTGAGAGGTTCTCGCTGCCAAGCTCCGTCTTGTTTGCGCCGCCGTGGAGCTTGAGCGCACGGACTGTGGCAACCATAACAACAGCATCAGGCTTGAGACCTGCCATACGGCACTTGATATCAAGGAATTTCTCTGCTCCAAGGTCTGCGCCAAAGCCTGCCTCGGTAACGGCATAATCGGCAAGCTTCATCGCCATTCTGGTAGTGATAACCGAGTTGCAGCCGTGAGCGATATTAGCAAATGGTCCGCCGTGAACGAATGCAGGAGTTCCCTCTAGCGTCTGAACAAGGTTGGGCTTCAATGCGTCTTTGAGAAGAGCGGTCATTGCACCAACAGCCTTGAGATCGCCTGCAGTAACAGGCTTATCGTCGTAGGTGTAGCCAACAACTATGTGTGAAAGCCTCTCTTTAAGGTCGGAAATAGAGTTTGCAAGACAGAAAACAGCCATAATCTCGGATGCGACGGTAATATCAAAGCCGTCCTCACGGGGAGTGCCGTTCACTCTGCCACCAAGTCCGTCTACGACGAATCGAAGCTGACGGTCGTTCATATCGACGCATCTTTTCCAGGTTATCTTCTTTACGTCAATGCCAAGGCTGTTTCCCTGCTGAATATGGTTATCCAGCATCGCTGCCAGCAGATTGTTTGCCGCCCCAATAGCATGAAAATCGCCTGTAAAGTGGAGATTAATGTCCTCCATAGGCACGACCTGGGCGTATCCACCACCTGCCGCACCGCCCTTTACACCGAAAACAGGGCCAAGGGATGGCTCACGCAAAGCAACCGCAACACGCTTACCTATTCTGGACAATCCATCAGCAAGCCCTATTGTAGTAGTGGTTTTTCCCTCACCCGCAGCCGTGGGGGTTATAGCGGTAACAAGAATAAGCTTTCCAGCCTCTCTATCCGAATCCTTCAAAAGACTGTAGTCGATTTTTGCCTTATACTTTCCGTACTGCTCAAGGTAGTCGTCAGAGATGTCAAGCTTTTTTGCTATCTCGCTTATATGCTTCATTTCGCACTGCTGTGCGATTTCTATATCGGATAAATATGCCATATGTTTTTCCCCTCTTATTTAAAGTATTTTACTGCGGATTCGAACAGCTTCATATCGTATTCGCCCGTCACGTTTTTATATAGTCCCTTGCCAATTCTCTCGCTGTGTCCCATTTTACCGAACACACGTCCGTCGGGAGAAAGTATACCCTCAATGGCGGAGGCAGATCCGTTAGGGTTAAAGCGGATATCGTAGGTAGGATTACCCTCAAGATCAACATACTGGGTCATAATCTGACCGCCTGCGTTGAGCTCCTTGATAAGTGCTTCGCTTGCTATAAATTTACCCTCTCCGTGGGAAATGGGTACGTTAAACGTGTCTCCTACGTTAACTCCACGGAGCCAGGGAGAATTGTTGGATGCTACTCTTACACGAACGATTCTAGATTGATGTCTTGAGATATCGTTGTAGGTAAGAGTGGGACAACTAGCGTCGGTGTCTATTATTTTTCCGTAAGGAACAAGTCCAAGCTTGATAAGAGCTTGGAAACCGTTACAGATTCCGCCCATTAAACCGTCACGCTTATCAAGCAGGGAGGTGATTTCATCTTTTACCGCCTGATTACGCATAAATGCGGTTATGAATTTACCCGATCCGTCAGGCTCGTCACCGCCGGAGAAGCCTCCGGGAATAAATACGATCTGACTATCTCTTACTTTTATCGCAAACTGCTCAACGCTTCTCGCCGTATCGTCGGCGGTGAGATTTCTGACAACGAAGATCTCGGCGTCAGCACCTGCGTCGGTAAAGACCTTTGCGGTGTCATACTCACAGTTTGTGCCGGGGAATACCGGAATCAGAACCTTGGGACGTGCAACCTTTACTGCAGGAGCGGCACAAGAGCCTACGTTATAGGAAAAGCTCTGAACATCCTCTTTTTTATCCGACACCCTTGTCGGGAATATACTCTCAAGAGTTGCCTCGTTTAAATGGAGCAGCTCATCAACAGATGCGCTCTCCTTATCAAGAACAATCTTAGGCTCTGAGGTGGTGACGCCTATTTTAAGTGCATAAGGATCATCAATTTCACAGTCCAGCTCTGCGACGATGAAGTCGTACATCATAGTATTGTACCAATTCTCACCTACTGTGCCGCATGACTTAAAGCCGATATTATTACCGAAGGACATCTTCATTACCGCCTCAGCAAGACCATTTTCAACAGCCCAGGCTGCCTTGACCTTGCCTTCCTGACAATGGCGATGGAAGGATTCCCATGCGGCCTTTGTCGACTCAGCACTCTTATCGGACGGAGCAAATAGATAAACAGGGTGATCTGCCTCCTTAAATTCAGGAGAGATAACCTCGTGTGCCTTAACAGGAGCTATTGCAAAGGAAATGAGAGTTGGAGGAACGTCTCTTTCAAGGAAGCTTCCCGACATAGAGTCCTTGCCGCCGATAGCTGCGGCGTTTAATTCAAGCTGAGCGTCCATAGCTCCGAGGAGTGCCGCAAAGGGCTTGCCCCAACGAAGCGGCTCGTTTCTCAGCTTCTCAAAGAACTCCTGAAGAGTTAAATATGCGTTTTTATAGTCAGCGCCTGCAGCAACTATTTTCGCCACAGAGCTGTAAACTGCGGCGCGAGCACCGGTGTATGGGTCAACCGACATTACGTCGGGATCAAAGCCCCAAGCCATAACGCTCGCCTGGTCGGTAGATTGTCCGGGAAGTGTAGGAAGAAGCGCCGCCATAGCCTGCGCAGGTGTTGTTTGCGTTTTTCCACCGAAAGGCATAAGCACCGATCCTGCTCCGATGGAGCTGTCAAATCGCTCCACAAGGCCTCGTCTGCTTGCGGTTTTTAGATCAGATGCCATATCACGAAGACCCGAATAAAGTGCCTTTGAAAATACCGTAAGATCCTTTTCGCTTACCTCAAGCTCGGTATGCTTGTCTGCACCGTTGGTATTGAGAAATTCTCTTGAAAGGTCGGCAATAATCTGCCCATTCCAGGACATAACCATTCTTGCCTCCCGGGTGACAACGGCAACTCGGTATGCCTCAAGGTTTTCCTTTTCGGCATATTCAATGAATTTGTCTGCATCCTTGGCTTCAACCACAACCGCCATTCTTTCCTGAGATTCGGAAATGGCAAGCTCGGTTCCGTCAAGTCCGTCATATTTCTTGCGAACTGCGTCAAGGTCTATTTTAAGTCCGTCGGCGAGCTCACCGATAGCAACAGAAACACCGCCTGCGCCAAAATCATTACAGCGCTTGATAAGACGGGTAACGTTGGGATCACGGAACAAACGCTGAATTTTTCTTTCCTCGGGAGCGTTTCCTTTCTGAACCTCAGACGCCATAGTGGTAAGCGATTTCATATTGTGACTCTTTGATGATCCGGTGGCACCGCCGATACCGTCTCTGCCCGTTCTGCCGCCGAGAAGAATGATAACGTCACCCGCCTCGGGACGCTCACGTCGCACATTACAAGCGGGAGCGGCAGCAACTACCGCACCACATTCAAGTCGCTTTGCAACGTAGCCGTCGTGGTATACCTCTGCCACGTGACCGGTAGCAAGACCTATCTGGTTGCCGTAGGAGGAATATCCGGCTGCGGCAGTCTGACAAATCTTTCTTTGAGGAAGCTTGCCCTGGAGCGTTTCGGAGAGCGACCTTCTGGGGTCGGCAGCGCCGGTCACTCTCATCGCCTGATGAACGTATGCTCTGCCAGAAAGAGGGTCTCGGATACAACCTCCTATACAAGTAGCAGCGCCTCCAAAGGGCTCTATCTCGGTGGGATGATTGTGCGTTTCGTTTTTAAACATAAGCAGCCAGTCCTGCTCTTCACCGTTAACGGTAGCGTTAACGTGAATTGAGCAAGCGTTTATCTCCTCGCTCTCGTCAAGTTCGGGGACAAGACCTCGCTTTTTAAGTAGTTTGCCGGCGATGGTGGCAATATCCATAAGAGTTTCTGGACGCCCTTTTGCCTTTTCCTCGCCGTAAACCTCTGTGCGAGAGTCAAGATAACGCTGATAAGCCTCGGCAACCGCCTTGTCGCTTATCCTTACGTTGTCAATATGAGTTGAAAAGGTAGTGTGACGGCAATGGTCAGACCAATAGGTGTCAACTACTTTTATCTCGGTTATGGTAGGGTCACGGTGCTCCTCGTTTTTAAAGTAATTCTGCAAGAACTTAAGATCATCGAGATCCATAGCAAGTCCCAGGCGTTCAAGAAACTCGACGAGTCCCTTATTGTCAAGGGCAATAAAGCCCTCAATAGTTTCTACGATTTCGGGGCACGAATGTTCAATATTCAGAGTCTCGGGCTTTTCCTGACTTGCCTCACGGCATTCAACGGGGTTGATAACGTATTTTTTAATCGATTCAAGCTCACCGTCGTTAATATTTCCGTATATTGCGTAAATCTTTGCCGTACGTACAACAGGCCTTTCGCACTGAGCGATAAGCTGAATGCATTGAGCTGCAGAATCGGCCCTCTGGTCAAACTGACCCGGCAGGTATTCTACAGCAAAAACCTTTGCACCCTCAAGACGTATGCTTTCACTGGCATCATCCATCTGAGGCTCTGAAAATACGGTGTTAACAGCACGGTCAAAAAGCTCTCTTTCGATCCCCTCGACGTCATATCTGTTGATCACACGAATAGCCTCAATACCCGAAATTTCAAGCAGCTCACGAGCTTCTTTGGTAAGAGAGGTTGCCTCGTGATCAAATCCTTTTTTCTTTTCTACATATATTCTGTAAACCATAGTTTACCTTTCCTTAACACAAGCCAGCGCACGTCTACCGATGTCACGTCTGAAGTACGCGTTTTCGAAGTGTATTTTTTCTGTCAGGCGATATGCCTCCTTGATGGCATTCTCCAATGTGTCAGCCGTAGCCGTCACACCGAGAACACGTCCGCCCGATGTGACAAGTCTGTCATTTTCAAGACTTGCGCCCGCAATGAAAACATCTTTCTTCACGTCCTTGGAGATAGTGATTTCAAAGCCCTTTTTATAACTCTCGGGATAACCCTTGGATGCCATAATAACACAGGCGGCAGCTTTGTTATAAAATTCAACATTGATTTCGGAGAGTCTCTCCTCGGTGACCGCCATCATTATATCAAGCAGATCGGTTTTAAGAAGAGGAAGGACAACCTGAGTCTCAGGGTCTCCAAAGCGACAGTTGTATTCAATAACCTTCGGGCCGTTTTTGGTAATCATCAGTCCGAAGTACAGACAGCCCTTGAAGCGTCTTCCCTCGGAGTTCATAGCATTTATAGTTGGAATAAAGATTTTTTGCATACAGCTGTTCTTTATTTCCTCGGTGTAGTAAGGATTGGGGGCGATAGTACCCATACCTCCGGTATTTAATCCCTCGTCATTATCCCCGGCTCGCTTGTGGTCCATAGAGGAAATCATAGGAACAATAGTCTTGCCGTCGGTAAAGGCAAGGACTGAGACTTCGGGACCCTCAAGGAATTCCTCAATAACAACCCTTTTTCCACTTTCTCCAAAAACCCCATCGGTCATCATAGATCTTACAGCAGCGGCAGCCTCGCCGTAATTCTTTGCAATGATAACGCCCTTGCCAAGAGCAAGTCCGTCTGCCTTAATTACCGCAGGATAGCTGACGTCTTTAAGATATTCAACAGCCGCACTCTCGTCAGAGAAGATTTCATAGGCTGCGGTGGGAATACCGTATTTCTTCATCAGCTCCTTTGAAAAAGCCTTGCTGCCTTCAATAATTGCAGCCGCCTTATTTGGACCAAAGCAGGGAATTCCCTCTGCCTCAAGAGCATCCACCGCACCGAGAACCAAGGGATCATCGGGTGCTACCACGGCGTAATCTATGCTATTTTCTTTAGCAAAGCCTAGGATTCTGTCAATATCCTTTGCGCCAATATTAACGCAAATTGCGTCTTCGGATATACCACCGTTACCGGGGAGGGCATATATCGTCTCAACAGTCTTGTTCTGTTTTAAAGATTTAATTATTGCGTGCTCACGGCCGCCGCCGCCAACAACCAAAATCTTCATTGCAAGCTCCTTAAATTAATGATGGAAAAGGCGCATTCTGGTAAAGGACATTACCATTCCGTACTTATCCGCCGCCTCAATTACAAGGTCGTCACGGATAGAACCACCAGGCTCGGCAATATAGCTGACGCCGCTCTTTGCTGCTCTGTCTATATTGTCTGAGAAGGGGAAGAAGGCGTCGGATGCAACGGTAACGCCTTTTATTTTAGAGAGATATTCATCCTTTTCCTCTCTGGTAAATGGCTCGGGACGCTCGGAGAAATATTTCTGCCATACTCCGTCGCCGAGAACGGTATCCGAATCCCTGTCCGAAAGATACAGGTCAATAATGTTATTCTTGTCGGGTCTGCCTACACCGTCGGCAAATTTAAGAGAGAGAACTCTCTCGCTCTGGCGAAGATGCCAGAGGTCTGCCTTGTCACCTGCAAGACGGGTACAGTGAATTCTTGACTGCTGGCCTGCGCCAACGCCGATAGCCTGTCCGTCCTTGGCAAAGCACACCGAGTTAGACTGAGTGTATTTTAGGGTGATAAGAGCAATAATCATATCGATTTTTGCGCTCTCGGGAAGCTCTTTTTTCTCTGTAACGATGTTTGAGAGAAGCTCTCGGTCAATTCTGAAATTATTTCTGCCCTGCTCAAAGGTTATTCCGTAAACCTGCTTGGTCTCAATTTCAGCAGGTGCATAACTGGGGTCAATTCTTACTATGTTGTATGCACCCTTTCTTTTACTCTTAAGAAGCTCAAGAGCTTCGGGAGAGTATGAGGGTGCAATAATTCCGTCAGACACCTCTCGTGCAATTATTTTTGCGGTAGTGAGGTCACACTCGTCCGAAAGGGCAATCCAATCACCGAAGGAGGACATTCTATCGGTACCCCTGGCTCTTGCATAAGCGCAGGCAAGGGGAGAATCGTTAAGTCCGTCGATATCGTCAACGAAGCATGCCTTTTTAAGCTCGTCGGAAAGGGGCTTTCCAATTGCCGCAGAGGTGGGAGATACGTGCTTGAAGCTGGCTGCAGCTACCATACCAGTAGCCTCCTTAACCTCCTTAACAAGCTGCCAGGAATTGAAGGCGTCAAGAAAGTTGATGTATCCGGGTCTGCCCGAGAGAATTTCAATAGGAAGGTCGCTTCCGTCCTGCATATATATTTTTGCAGGCTTCTGATTGGGGTTACAGCCGTATTTAAGTTCAAATTCTTTCATTTTCTTTCCTCACATATTTTTATTTACTATTCTGGTTTCGGTCTCGCCGGACTCAATATCAATATAACGAACAAAGAGAGAAACCTTGTTATCTTCGTTAAGATTGGTCCAGATTAGATCTGTAAGCGAATCTATGTCCATATCGGGAAGCAAGAGGGTCTTGGGCTCACCCTCGAAGGAAGGAAGGGGATTGCCGTCACCGCTATATGTATGAATAAACTTTGCTCTTCCGGCAAGGGGAGTAGAGTATGCGTATGTAAATCTTTCACAGGAGCTATCGTCACCCTCTGCGCTCTTGAGTATTGACATAGCATAGTGCATTTCACCGCCATCGCGCTGAATAATACCCGATATTCTGGGGGTAAAGTTAGGCTTATCGTCCTCAAACTCACGGGTTCTCAGAGCCTGCTCAAAGGTCATCTGCCTGTCCATAAGCTGATAAATTGTATCTGTCTGGTCGCCGTTGGTAACGATGGTCTTGTTACCGAGAACACGAACGGGATAGTAGATTATAAGGTGGGGATCTACCATCTTAGATTCGTCGAATGCCTTGGTGCGCATGGCGTCACCCTCTGCCACGAATACACGGTTGCGGCTGTTGACGCTTCTTCCCATAATAAAATATGCGGTGATCGCCTTCTTGCCATCGGCACTCTTTCCTATAATTATTCCTCTGCCATGATATGAAAGAGAATTTAACTCTTCCTTAATAGTTAAAACCTTCATTTTATTCTCCTTTTATATGCACCTTACTGTCTTCAATAATTATTCTGTCCTCGCAGAAAAGTCTTACTGCCTCGGGAAGTATCTTCCACTCAGCCTCTTCCATTATACGTCTCTGAAGGATTTCGGGAGTATCGCCCTCTTTTACCTCAACCGCCCTTTGCAGAACGATTGGACCGGCGTCGCATTCAGGCGTTACGATATGCACGGTAGCGCCCGAAACCTTAACGCCCTTTTCTAGAGCCGCCTCGTGAACGCGAAGTCCATAGTAACCCCTACCGCAGAAGGAAGGAATAAGGGCAGGATGAACATTGAGTATCCTGTTGGGAAATCTTTCGTACATTGTTTCATCAATAATAGTTAGAAATCCTGCTAGTACAACCAGGTCTATCTCTCTTTCGCAAAGTGTGTCTGCAAGAGCTCTTGAATACTCGGCAATGTTGTCGAAGTCTCGCCTTGCAAGCACAATCGCTTCGATATTTGCCCCTGCCGCTCTTTCAAGGGCGAAAGCACCGGGCTTTGAGGAAATAACCAAAGAGATTTTTCCACATCCCAGCTTACCTTCTGCCTCGGCATCAATCAATGCCTGAAGATTTGTTCCTCCACCGGAGACGAGAACGCCTATTTTCTTTATCTTTTCGGTCATTATTCAACATCCTCCGATTTTTTGTTTTTCTTAAACGGAAGGGCGAGAAGTTCAAAAAACATACCGCCTACCGAATTTCCAAGGATAACTGTGATGATGTAAATTATTACCTCGACGGAAAGGCTTCTTGCAGCCGCAAAATAAAACATATTTGCGATAGAGTGCTCAAAACCGCTGAGGATGAACACGGGAATACAAAGGAATATACCCGCAAGATTTTGGTCATATTTTTTGAAAATGCTAACCGCCTGATACATCAGCATTCCGCAGAAAACAGCTCGGATAAAGGTGGAAAACCATTCTTGTGTAAGCTTTAATTTACATATTTCCACTGCAACCACCGAAATAGAGGGAATTGCATAGCTGAGGATAACCCCAAAAATTACGGTAGCAACAAAATTACCAAGCAGACCAAACCAAACAACAGACATATCCTCTTTTGAATGATTTGATAGCACGAAGCCGATCTTTCCGGTGTAAAGCGAGTATCCCTGCTTACAGATACAAAGCAGTGCAACCGAGAAGAGAATAGCACCGATAATTTTATTACTTCCCGCAAGAGAAAGATAAACCGTACCACCAATAGCGATCATTGTTCCGGCAAGAATACCGCTTACCGTATTTTTTAGCATATTATTATTTTCTCCTTGGATTCGATTATCTCGCCGAAAATATATGCATCTTCGCCGTTTGCTCTGAGAATTTCAAGTGCACACTCTGCATCCTTGGGAGAAACAACGATGCTCATTCCAACGCCCATGTTGAAGGTGTTGAACATATCACGCTCGCTGATACCGCCCTTTTCTGCAATAAGCTTAAAAATGGGAAGGATTTTTACGGAGTCCTTGTTGATTTTTGCTCCGAGACCGTCGGGAATACTTCTGGGAATATTTTCATAGAATCCGCCGCCTGTGATGTGTGAAATACCCTTAACATCTACCTTTTCAAGAAGATTAAGAATACTCTTTACGTAGATTTTTGTAGGGGTAAGAAGGGTCTCGGCAATAGATTTTCCACCAAGCGTTTCACAGGGAGAATAAAGATTTTCAGGATTGTTATCTATATCAAACACTTTGCGAACCAAGGAGAATCCGTTTGAATGAATTCCGCTTGATGCAAGAGCAATAACAACGTCACCATCTCTCATTTTTGTATTATCAAGCATCTTTTTCTTGTCAACGATTCCAACTGCGAATCCGGCAAGGTCATATTCCTCTTCAGGCATCATGCCTGGATGTTCAGCGGTTTCACCGCCTATAAGAGCAGCGCCAGATTGAACGCATCCTTCAGCAACGCCGCTTACGATAGAAGCTATTTTTTCGGGAATATTCTTTCCGCAGGCGATGTAATCCAGGAAAAACAGAGGTCTTGCGCCACAGCAAATAATATCGTTAACGCACATTGCCACGGCATCAATACCAATGGAATCGTGTTTGTCCATCAGTATAGCCATCTTTACTTTAGTACCGCAACCGTCAGTACCCGAAACCAGAACAGGATTTTCAATTTCAAAGAGATTTAGTCCAAAGCATCCGCCAAAGCCACCTACGTCATCAAGGCAACCGTCGTTCTTCGTTCTTGCGATATGCTTTTTCATAAGCTCAACCGCCTTATATCCTGCGGTTATATCAACACCGGCCTGTGCGTAGGCCTCGGACTTGGATTGTGAATGCATAGTATTTCGTCTCCTTTTCATTCTTTTCCGTTCCAACAATAGGTGCAGAGCTTGCATGGCTCAAGTCCTATTGCCTGAATTATTCCCTCAAGCGACTGGAATTCTATTGATGCGAGATGAAGCCTTTTGCACATCTCCTCGCGAAGTCTTTGGCCTCTCTCGGTTTTAAAGTCGCTGTATTCGTCTATATACTTTGCTCCCTCATCGCCTTCAAGTTCGGCAATAATTCTCCTTGCTATAAGATCCATATCGCTTGTGGAACGTGAGAAATTCAAATATTTACAGCTGTACATTACAGGAGGGCAAGCCGATCGAATATGTACTGCCTTGGCACCGCTATCATAAAGAAAATCGACGGTCTCACGAATCTGTGTGCCTCGTACTATTGAGTCATCTACAAGCAAAAGATTTTTATCCTCAATAAGCTCGCGAACGGGTATCTGCTTCATCTTCGCTACGCGCTGTCTCTCGGACTGTTTTGTTGGTGTAAAGCTTCTTGCCCAGGTGGGAGTATACTTGATAAACGCTCTTGCAAAAGGCTTACCGCTTCTGTTGGCATATCCTATGGCATGAGGGGTTCCCGAGTCAGGGATACCACCAACGTAATCAATCTCATTGGATTTTCCTGTTACCTTGTCGTTGTCTGCCATTATGGCACCGTTGAGATATCGCATGACCTCTACGTTGCTGCCCTCGTAAGTAGAAGTAGGATAGCCGTAGTAGCTCCAAAGGAAGGAGCATATCTTCATCTCATCACGTCCCTCTACCAGGACCTCCATTCCATCAGCCCATATTTCTACCACCTCTGCCGCGCGAAGTTCTTTTACTATCTCATAATCAAGCTTGGTAGATGCAAAGGGCTCAAGAGTTGCGCAATAGCCTTCCTCATTTTTTCCGATAACCAGAGGAAGTCTACCGTGCTTATCCCTTGCGGCAATGATGTGACCATCATCCTTGAGAATTAGGATTGCCGCCGTACCGTCTATCATATTCTGAGCGCGAAGTATTCCCTCAATAAAATTAGGGCTTTTATTGATAAGGGCAGCTACAAGCTCGGTGGTGTTTACAGCACCGCCCGTCATAGCTCCGAACTGTGCGTCGCACTTGAGACATTCCTCAACCAACTCGTCCACATTGTTAATTACACCCGTCACGCAGATGGCGTATACTCCGAGTCTTGATCTGACAAGCAGTGGCTGAGGTGCGTAGTCGCTTATGCAACCGATAGCGCTGTGCCCCTTCATGTCGTCAAAAATGTGGTCAAATTTGGTTCTAAAGGGTGAATTTTCAATGTTGTGAATAACTCTTTGTAGGCCAATACTGTCACAATATGCCGCCATTCCTGCGCGCTTTGTTCCTAAGTGAGAATGGTAATCAGTGCCAAAAAATACATCTGAAATTGCGTCCGACTTGCGGCACGCTCCAAAAAAACCGCCCATTTTTATTCCTTTCCTGTGTCTTGTGGGTGATGGTGATCAATTCGCCACCGTTATTATGCGAAGAAAAGCTTGGAAAGTGTCAATGGATCAATATATTTGCCGTCCTTGTAAACGCGCATATTGCCCGATGCTATTTCGTCAATGAGAATAACCTCACCGTTTTTGTCATATCCGAACTCGAATTTAATATCGTAAAGAATTAGACCCTTGGCCTTCAGATCGTTCGCCACAATAGCAGTGATCTTCTGTGTCATAAGCTTGATGTCATCATACTGCTCAGCGGTCATAACGCCGAGATCTACAAGACCATCCTTGGTAACCAGGGGATCGCCTTTGGCATCATTCTTAAAGGTGGTTTCAACATATGCGGGTAGGTCTGCGCCCTCCTCAATATAGTCGCTATATCTGCGATAGAAGCTGCCAACCGCTTTGTGACGGCAGATAACCTCCAGTCCCTTGCCGAAAGGCTTTGCGGGAATAACTTCCATAGTGGTATCGGTAAGATTTGCGCTTACGTAATGAGTCTTAATGCCCGCCTCGTTAATCTTTTCGAAGAAATAAATAGACATACGAAGGTTTACATCACCAACTCCGTCAATGGTAAGACCTACGGAGTTTTCGCCGGGATCAAAAACACCGTCTTTACCGGTACAGTCATCCTTGAATTTAAGCAAATAGTTTCCGTTCTCAAGAGCAAATACGTCTTTTGTTTTTCCTGTATAAACGAGTTTCATTTTATCTTTCCTTTCAGTTTTGAAATATTACCTATTATTAAATTCAGCTTCAATTTCTGCATTTTTTTCAAGAACTGCAGCGGTGTCTTTTGCTCTCTTGTCCTCAAGCTTTTTTGCAAGAGTGTCATCGGATAGAGCAAGTATTTCTGCGGCCAACAACGCCGCATTTGTGGCTCCGTCAATAGCAACAGTTGCTACCGGAATACCCGAGGGCATTTGCACCGTTGCAAGAAGAGCATCGAGTCCATCGAGATTCGTTGATTTGCAGGGAATGCCTATAACAGGCAGAGTGGTTCTGGATGCTACTACACCCGCAAGATGAGCTGCCATGCCTGCGGCGGCAATTATTACGCCAAACCCATTTTCCTTGGCGGAAGACGAAAAAACGCTCGTCTCATCGGGCGTTCTATGGGCAGAAAAAACGTGCACCTCATAAGGAACGTCCAGCGAAACGAGCGTATCTATAGCTTTTTTAACGATAGGAAGATCGCTTGCGCTTCCCATAACGATTCCAACCTTTTTCATAGTAAATCTCCTTTCCGGCCTATGACCATTACGAACAATTTATCTTTTTATTTCAAATAGTTGTCATCAAAATCATTAAGTGGTAATAACTAAAAAAGGGCGCACTGATCCTGGTAGGAAAGTACGCCCAGACGGTCGGCAAATAATTAATATGTCACTACGGCACTGCGGTTAATTCCGCAAAGACCCGTCAGCCGCAAGACAATATGAATTTGCACAGTAGTGGTAGCTGCGCAACATATATCCACATCATATATTATACGATGTTTTTATCTAAAAGTCAAGCAAAAAAATAAACAACTTTAAAGAATGTATGCATAAAATTTTGATACAAAGTGTCAATAATGTTAAATATCTGGTTACGGCAGTGGTGTGTATATCCTGTGAGCCGAGTTGTCGTAATATCAAAAACCTTGCTCAAACCGGTCGTGGCAAGCACAAGACCTGAAAATCTATAAACAAAAAGAGGTCAACCGCAAGGGCGACCTCTTTTTGTTGGTGGAGGAAGGTTTAGGTTAGTTGAACCTTAATTACAAAAATATCAATGTGTTAACAACAATGAAGAATAGCATTGTCACACCATACGGAACCAAACCATATATTCCCAGTTTCAAGAATAAATGTTTTCTATTACAAATATGTGCGTTTGCAAATATTTGATAATCTATGATGCTATCGCTTTCACAATATTCGTTGGTGTTTGAATTAAACTCATCCAATGTCATACCGCAAATATCTTTGTAGTAATTGACATTGTTTCTCTCTCCATTATGAGACCGAGGTATAATAACGCATACGAAACAACCAATTGAGAAAATAAAGGCGATACAATATATCACCAAAGCTATGTAGCAGATTGCTTTTAAAAGCAGATTATTACAACAAACAAAAGAGCATTTAGAAAAAACCTCAAAAAAGTCTAGGGATAATCCAAAAACTATACCTAAAACAGAAATTAACAGTCCAGATTTATTGTCAAAAGATGATATTTGTGAATAAATACCATTAAGTATTTCTTTCTTTTCGTTTTTAAATTCCATCACATATTCTCCTCAACCCAATCATCAAAAGGTGTATATACTACATTACCATGATATACTGTCGTTTTCAACTCTAAAGAGTACTTTTCCTTGAACAAATCGCCATAGGTCTCCTCAGAATTTGCATTAAGATGTTTAATGTTCGAATAAAAAAGGGAATCCATAACTATAGGATTAAACCCATTTTTATTTCCAATGTTCGATAAATTTGATGCATTTACTACTGCGTTTCCTATCCAAATCAAATCGTTAATTCCAGAACCCTTTTTGCCAGCTTTAACAATCAAATCTTTGCCACATCCAAGCCCGATGCCTATAGAAAACGTTTCGAAACCATTCTTCTCAAGCAACTTGTTAAACATATTTTGAAATGTATTGATCATAGCGGCGTCTTGTACGATTGCACGCAAATGTGCCTGTTTGGAAGCGGTAAATATTGCGTATACACAATCCCCTCTGATTCCAATTTGTCTATAATATTCGTTGTTTGATAAAATGGTAATAATTTCACTGGTAAATGCTCGCATAACACGTGCAACTTTGTCAGCATTATTTTCTTTAAAATAATCGGAGGAATCCCTAATGTCCACAAACAATGCACCAACCCATGAACGTATACCGTTTTCGTACGTAAATTCTTCTTCTGATTTTGGTATTGTTTCGATTTCCTCTATATCAGTTTTTGAATTTAAAATATCTAAAACTCTTTTTTTGCCTTGTGCATAGTCATAAAAAGCCATTTTCCCCTCCTTGTTTTAAAAATTGATCATAATAAATGTAATAATTTGCACGACACAACTTGCACGCGTGTAAGTTGCGTGCAACATTGTGTAAGTTATGCTAATGTATATTGCGCAGCACTTGTATTTCCGGTACAGATAAGTTTTCCCTGATTTACAAGTTTTTTAAGCAAACGATATGCTTGAGGGCCTTTAACGTGAAGCAAATCCATAACATCTTTTCTAGTTATATATTCCTTGGCACTAGCAAGTTTTAAAATTAACTCAGTATATCTTATAATGTCAATATCGGTTTGGCGGACATATTGAGCTGGGTCATTGTAAACTTTAGCACTCAAAACATACACTCTTCCGCGACCATTACCTATGGCATCAACAATTCCAGCTTCTGCCAAACGTTCAACTGTAGATCTCAACTTGGATTCTGAGATGTTGCACTCCTCACTTATTTCAGCCAATGACATTCTTCTAGTCTTTTATAAACTTTACATTATGTATGCTTAACTTAATATCCATTTTTTGCTCCTTCCCCTTTTGATTGCCAATATATGAATTATATCATAGTTTAGAATAAAACTCTTCAATATCAGGGTCGCGCATTATGTAACGTACCTGACTATTGTTTAGAGCTATGTCAAACAACCGCTCTTTCTCTTCTGTAGAAAAATCATAATTTGACAACTCGGCAATAATGCAATGCGTTTGTGCGAAGTTTCTACTGTTTTCTAAAGAAATAATCAAGTTTGTTTTCTTGATCTGTTCTTCGCTATTTTGCCTGTCATATTCTTGCGTTTCTCTTTCGCATTCATAGCTTCGAGTTTCCAAAACCTCATTCTTTGCCGTCCTATCAATGATGGCCTTGACCAAAGTGTCAAGTTCCGATCCATTTTGATAATTTGCTTCTGCGTAGTATTTAACACGTCCGTCACGTATCATTTTGTGAACTTTGGTTTTGTCTTTGGTTTCGTAGCTATATACACCTATTGCATAACCGCCACGAGAAGTTACCACCTTCATACAAGGTATATCAGTGTCACTGTCACCAATATATATCATATTACGGAATGGAACTCGTATCTCTGCAGGGAGAAAATAATCATTTACACCAGGATCGTTTATATCTAACACACCTTTTTCAATTCTAAAAAGAAACTGCGTTTTATTAGTATAATTTACCACCTGTGCAGGCCATTCTGCTACCCCACGTTCATTATAATAGAAGGAACTGGCATAAATCTTCTCGAAAGCCCCTTTTTTAGCTACAGAAGTGCCTTCAATCATTTCCTTAAGTCCAGACGAAATGATATAATGCTCTACTTTTACGCCACGTTTCTTTCCATATTTTCTGATTCTTTCAAACCACTCTTCAACTCCCGGAAAAAGTCTTACTTTGGATCCATAATCCTCCAATGTCTTTCGGGTAAAAACCATTCTTCCTTCCGCTTCGGTTTTCATTTTGTACATATAAGCAAGATTCTGATCCATATCATTTGTTTCTGCAAGAGAGTTGGACTCTTTCCAGAATTCAGGAACCTCATATTGAAGCGATTGAATATAGCCCTGTGCTTGCATATCATCCGGAGAAAGAGTTTTGTCAAAGTCGTAGCAAATCGCTACTACAGGAATATCTTCCTTCTGTTTTCTTTCAAATGTTTTCTTCATAGTTGATCCCTCCAAAAAATAGATTACTTTTTATTAAGCGTAATATTATATGAGGAAAATAATAATTTACACTATATAAGATATTACTATGTTCCTCGACAGAATTCTTCAAATTTTGCCGGAAAAATAGATTTTTTAAAAAATGTAGTTTTATAAAAATAAAGCTTTTTTATATTCTTTATATGTATTACCCCATTTTTTGACATAATTCTTCAAAATTTTCAAAAAATAATAATTTTTTATTATTTTTTCAAAAGCCCCCATGATTTGGACGATTAGGCACGAGGTTGAAGGGCGGTCGGCCAAAATTATCAAAAAATTGATGCTCTTGGTTTAGCAAAAGAAATAAAAGGATTAACATTATTTTTGTTAATTTGTTAAACACAGAAAAACCACCACGGTGTTACCCGTGGTGGCCTTTTTAATATAAAATTGTAAATCAGTTAGTAATTATTGGCTGTTCAGCTACGATCAAACTGCCGTTCAAATAATAACTATGCTTTACATTATTGACAGTTTTGCTCGTTCTAATGCCATTATCGTCATAGGTGAAAGACATATTAGTCGAGCCTTTAGCTGTTGTTGTAAGCTGTCTTCCTGTCCAAGTAAAGGTGTAAGCGCTTCCATTATAATAGGTCGTAGGATTGCCTATCTGGTCATAGGTAATTGCAGTGCCGTTATAGCTAGTCAGTAAGTCGCCCCACTGGGAGTTGGAAAAGCTTTACCCTCACCACCACGGTGTTACCCGTGGTGGTCTTTAATGAACTATTCCTCTTGTTTTATTAAACAACTTTATAATATTCGCAATAAAAATGTATATTTTGGTCTTCAAAATCAAGAACAGTAAATCTTTTAGATTTCTCCCATCCCCTATCTTTGTTGTCTACAATCTGTAAACCACATATTTCAAATGGCATACTAAGTCCGTCAATTGTTAAATTTGATACATTGTAAAAAACCATAGAAATAACACTTTTATTAATCAATGCTTTAATTATTAATGTTGCTTCATAACTATCAACATTTAAATTAAGATCAACTATTGCAATTTGTTGCCCCTGAAGCATATCCGCATTTTTTTCCATAATTAATCCCACCTTATAGTATATCCATCTGGAAATTGTTTGGAGTAGAAAGTAAAATGAATGTGTGGATTTCCATGATCTGCATATCCATGATTTGTCCAATCTATACGAATACTTTGTCTACCTGCATAATCATAGTAAGTTGTTGAAACTTCATATTCTCCCGTATAGTCTTTATAGTGAATAGTTGTATTGGATGTATTCGGTGTGGAAAATTTGGGAGCTTTATTTTTAGAATAATATTCATCTGGCAAGAAAGTATCTTGTGATTGAGAAGCTGATGATAATTGGGCTCTCGCCATATCATAGCCGTACGCACCGCCAGCCAAGCCTCCAAATGCAGTCGAAACAACTGTTCCCCAATTTCCTTGATCATTGAACTCATCCACTGAATGAGAAGTTGATGCAGCTAGAAAGACAGCCGAACCATATACTGTTGCAGACCCAATAAATGCTGCTGCAGCAATAGTAGAGGCGGTTGTAGCTGCAGCAACACCGCTTCCAACCATACAAACAGCCGTTGCAGCAGCGGCAAATCCACCACATGTTACAACTGTTGCAACAGCGCAAGCAGCAACAATAACTGCACCAATAATCCAGTGATATGCTGCATTTCCGGAAGGATCAACACAATTCACAGGATTGTTATTGCAATATGCAAACATGTTGTAACCGGTCAAGCCTTGACCCGTGGAAACATATCCATCCGCATTAATGAACCGCCCAACTTCAGGATCATAATATCTGCTCTGCAGGTAATACAGCCCCGTCTCGGTATCGTACACATACCCGCGGTATCTGAACGGATTCTGCGCGCCTAATGTGGTTGCCAAGGAGCCGGTGGTGGAGAGCAATTTGCCCCAGCTGTCGTAAGAATATTCTACAACGGTCGCATTGTTACCGTCAATCAGCTTGACAATATCTCCCTGTCCATTGCGGACATAGTAGTAGTACGTGCCGTTGAAGTTCACCGCTGCGACATCGCCGCTTGCGTCGTAGCTGAACAACAGGGTATCGTTACCCGTCACCTGCGAGATCAACACCGAACCGTGGTAGTTGTAGCTGGTCTTTGTTCCGTTGACCGTTTTCTGCGTGCGGATGCCGTTCTCGTCGTAGGAATATTCTACAACGGTAGCATTGTTACCGTCAATCAGCTTGACAATATCTCCCTGTCCGTTGCGGACATAGTAGTAGTACGTGCCGTTGAAGTTCACCGCTGCGACATCGCCGCTTGCGTCGTAGCTGAACAACAGGGTAT
>JAZSMV010000070.1:0-3925 GCA_045536065.1 Eubacteriales bacterium
CGGGCTTTGTGCGGTGTTGCCTAAATAACTCCGGCGGACGATTGTCTGCCGGAGTATTTGAGTGATATCAGAATTCTATCTGATCAATAACCTCTCTGAGAGCCTCTGCACTTGCCTGAAGCTTTGCAATTTCGTTGTCTGTAAGCTTGGGTGTAACCTCACGCTCGATGCCGTTGCTTCCGATAACGGCAGGCAGGCTGAGACATATATCGTTGATGCCGAATTTATCGTTTATGAGATATGAAACGGTAATGATATTATTTGCGTCACGGAGAATAGAGTCGCAGATTTTATTTACCGCCATAGCGATTGCGAAGAAGGTAGCTCCCTTGCGTTTGATAACCTCTGAGCCGGCTTTGCGGACCTCCTCGATAATTTCATCCTCGTTAAAGGGGATGTGCTCCTGAGATTCGATGTATTCGTCCATTTCTACGCCTGCGATGCTTGTCAGGGACCACGGAATAAATGAGGAATCGCCGTGTTCGCCGAAAACGTAAGCGTGTATGCTGTTGGGGCTGAGTTCAAGATGATCTGCGAGAACTGCACGGAGACGAGAAGTATCGAGAGCCGTACCGGAGCCGATTACCTGCTTCGGGGAGAGGCTTGTGCATTTCAGTGTGACATAGGTGAGGATATCAACGGGATTGCTTACGATAATGTAGATTGCGTCAGGTGCGAATCTTGCCATCTGAGGCATAACCTCTTTAATGATGTTTACGTTTGTCTGAGCGAGATCAAGACGTGTCTGACCGGGTTTTCTTCCGAGACCGAGTGTAACGATAACGATATCTGATTCCTTTGCGTCCTCGTAGGTACCGTCGTAGACCTCGACATTGTGACCGAAGGAAACACCCTGACGGATATCCATAGCCTCGCCCTTGGCTTTGGCTTTATTTATATCAATAAGAACTACATCGGAGCAGGTTCCGCCGACAGCGAGAGTGTATGCAATAGTTGCACCGACATTTCCGACTCCCAAGATAGTTATTTTTGTACCCTTTTTTTCTCTCATAGTATTACCTCCTGAGTGAATTATACAGCTTTATTATAACATTTTTTTAAATCAATTTCAAGGGGGAAAGAGGTATTTTGGAAAAAAATTGTAATCATTTACAAATAGAATTGAAAATAATTGGAAGAAAGATGATATAAATGAATAATATTCGCGTAAATATGAATATTTAGGATAAATGTGAATAATTATGCGAATCCTCTTGACATTATAAATATTAGGTGTATAATAGTATTAATCATTATTTAGATGTAACTCAGGAGGTATACTAAAATGGCTAAAAAAGATATTAAAAAGGTAGTTCTTGCATACTCAGGCGGACTTGATACTTCTATCATTATTCCGTGGCTTAAGGAAAACTACAATAACTGCGAGGTTATCGCTGTTTCCGGTGACGTGGGACAGGGTACAGAGCTTGATGGTCTTGAGGAAAAGGCTATCAAGACAGGTGCTTCAAAGCTCTATATCGAGGATCTTAAGGAAGAATTCATTCAGGATTATGTTTACCCCACAGTTCAGGCAGGAGCTATCTATGAGAACAGATATATGCTCGGAACATCCTTTGCACGTCCTATAATCGCAAAGAGAATCGCTGAAATTGCAATCGCTGAAGGTGCAGACGCTATCTGTCACGGCTGTACAGGTAAGGGCAACGATCAGGTTCGTTTTGAGCTTGCTATCAAGGCTTTCGCTCCTGATATGCACATCATCGCTCCCTGGAGAGAATGGGACATCAAGAGCCGTGACGAGGAAATCGACTACGCAGAGGCTCACAACATTCCTCTTAAGATAAACAGAGAAACAAACTACTCCAAGGACAAGAACCTCTGGCACCTTTCACATGAAGGTCTTGACCTTGAGGATCCCGCAAATGAGCCGCAGTATGAGAAGCCCGGCTTCCTTGAAATGGGCGTTTCTCCTCTTGAAGCTCCCGACAAGCCTACATATATCACAATCCACTTTGAAAAGGGTGTCCCCACAATGCTCGACGGCAAGGAGCTCAACGGCGTTGAAATGGTAGCTGCTCTCAACAAGCTCGGCGGCGAAAACGGTATCGGTCTTGCTGACCTCGTTGAAAACCGTCTCGTTGGTATGAAGTCCAGAGGTGTTTATGAAACTCCCGGCGGCGCTATCCTCTACCACGCTCACGAGGTTCTCGAAACAATCTGTCTCGATAAGGAAACAGCTCGTGTTAAGCAGTATCTCGGAATCAAGTTCGCTGATATCGTTTACAACGGACAGTGGTATACTCCTCTTCGTGAAGCTATGACAGCATTCGTTAACAAGACTCAGGAAACTGTTACAGGTGACGTAAAGCTCAAGCTCTACAAGGGCAACATCATCAATGCCGGCGTAACTTCACCCTATACTCTCTATGATGAGGAAGTTGCTACATTCGATGAGGATGACGTTTACGATCAGAAGGATTCTGCTGGATTCATCAACCTCTTTGGTCTCCCGATCAAGGTTAAGGCTCAGCTTGATAAGAAGAGAGAGCAGAATAAATAATTTCTGATTGCGTAGGGGTGAACTTTGTTCATCCGGAAAAAATGTTATATATGGCGGGCGAACACAGTTCGCCCCTACAATGTAACTATAATATAATATTCATCAGGCAGGGGAGCCGTTCTCCTGCCTGTTGTGATTAATAGCCGTGAGTCATTGAATATGTAGGGGGCGGTGTCCTCTACGCAAAGGAATAATTACGAATAAATTGAGGAGGTAGAAATTATGGTGAAAATCAGGGTAATGACAATTGCCGATTATGAAGGCATTTGCGAAGTCTGGAAAAATCACGAGGGTACAAATCCCGTTGACGACAGCTATGATGGATTTGCAAAATATATCAGACGAAATCCCACAACAAGCTTTGTTGCAGTGGACGGTGACAGGATAGTTGGTACTATACTGGCAGGTCACGACGGCAGACGAGGACTTTTTCACCATGTTTCAGTGCTTCCCGAATATCAGAAACAGGGTATCGGAAAAATGCTCGTTGATAATGCAATGGACGCTCTTGGAAAAGAGGGCATAACAAAGGTGCTGCTGGTTGTTTTCAAGGACAACGACAACGGAAACGCTTTCTGGGAGCATTTAGGCTTTACCGTGCGTGAGGACTTATATTACAGGAACAAATATGTTAAATAAGTTATTAGCTAATAGCTAACGATTCAGAAAGGGGTAATAACAATGGCTTTTATGGGTATAGTACTCATGTTTTTGGCAATGATTGTTATTGTTCTGATAGTCGGTGTAGTTCCTATTGTTGTCGGTACGTTTTTATATCATAAGACTAAGCACCAAAAATTAGGAATTGCATTAAGAATATTCGGCTATATAGTTATTTTGCCGATTATAATTGTATGCATATCCTTATTCATGCTTAATAAATCTTGAAAATGGGTTGCTTTTGGCAGTCCGCAAAAAAGCTAACAGCTCAAAAAAAGGAGAAATATTATGGCAGATATGATGTGGGCAGGAAGATTTTCAAAGCAGGTTGACGCCGGAGTCAACGCTTTCAATTCTTCAATTGCCTTTGACGGACGTATGTACCGTCACGATATACAGGGCAGTATAGCCCACGCAACTATGCTGGGCGACTGCGGAATAATCTCAAAAGAGGACAGCCTTGAAATTATCGGCGGTCTGAAAGAAATTCTTGCTGACATAGACTCAGGCGCTCTGGAGCTTGACCCGAACGCCGAGGATATCCATATGTTCGTTGAAGCAGAGCTGACAAAGCGTCTCGGCGACGTCGGAAAGAGACTTCACACCTCACGTTCAAGAAACGATCAGGTTGCAGTTGACCTGAGACTTTACCTCCGTGACGAGATTCGTGAGATTTACAGCCTCGTAAGAGAGCTTATTGAAACTCTCATAAAGCTTGCGAAGGAGCATACTGAAACAATCATG
>JAZSMV010000068.1:0-26974 GCA_045536065.1 Eubacteriales bacterium
CCCTTGGGGCGAGCTTGGCGTAGATGTTGTTCTCGAGTGCACAGGCTTCTACTGCTCTAAGGAGAAGTCCATGGCTCACATCAACGCTGGCGCAAAGAAGGTTGTTATCTCTGCTCCCGCAGGCAACGACCTCAAGACCATTGTTTTCGGCACTAACCACGAGACTCTTACTGCAGATGACCAGATCATCTCCGCAGCTTCTTGTACCACCAACTGCCTTGCTCCTATGGCAAAGGCTCTTAACGATTACGCTCCCATCCAGAGCGGTATCATGACCACCGTTCACGCATACACCGGTGACCAGATGATTCTTGACGGTCCTCACAGAAAGGGTGACCTTCGCCGTGCTCGTGCAGGCGCACAGAACATCGTTCCCAACTCTACCGGCGCTGCAAAGGCTATCGGTCTTGTAATTCCCGAGCTCAACGGCAAGCTTATCGGCTCTGCTCAGAGAGTTCCCACCTGCACCGGCTCTACTACTATTCTTGTAGCAGTTGTTAAGGGTCAGAACATCACCAAGGACGGCATCAACGCTGCAATGAAGGCTGTTGCTACCGAGTCCTACGGTTACAACGAGGATCAGATCGTTTCCTCCGATATCATCGGTATCAGCTACGGTTCTCTCTTCGATTCCACCCAGACCATGGTTGCAAAGATCGACGACGATACCTATCAGGTACAGGTAGTTTCTTGGTACGATAACGAGAACTCCTACACCAGCCAGATGGTACGTACTATTAAGTACTTCGCAGAGCTCGCATAATCTGACAAATTTATTTTGACAACACCAAAGGACTCGCTTGTAGCGAGTCCTTTTTGTCGCTGAAATTACCGCTCGCCGTAGGTTACTACGCCTTCGGGATAATTTCAGTGCCATTTTGCCTAAACTAAATTCGTCATCTTAAACGATCTTCATTAGCATAAAATAATCTGCTGAATATCAGTACAGAACAAAAGGCTCACGGAAACGTGAGCCTTTTTAGCGCACCAAGCTCCTCGACGTATGTGTATACGCCTTCGGTCACTTCGCACGCTTCTGCACTAATCTTCAGCGATTCTTTTAAGCTAATTTCGCTTGCATAAGATAAATCTTAATTGCACAGACCAAAAAGACTCGCAGAAATGCGAGTCTTTTGCTTTTTTATTGACAAATTCCGCAACCTGTGGTAATATATCCATAGACTTTTTTAATTAAAGGTATCAGAAATGAACAGCGAAAAGAAAAAGATCAACATAAAGGAGCTTGTCAAAAGCTCGGTTCCTATTATCATATTCCTGCTTTTGATGGTAGCTCTTACAATAATCTTCTGGCCCTACGTTGAAATGCTGGGAACAGAGGAGGGCAGGGAAAGTTTTAAAAATTGGGTACAGAATCTCGGCTTTGGCGGTTGGCTTATCACTCTCGGAATACAGCTGCTGCAGATATTCGTTGCATTTATTCCCGGCGAGCCGGTGGAGATAATGCTCGGCGTTGTCTGGGGACCCTGGCTCGGAACCTTCACCTGTCTGCTCGGTATATTTATCGGCACGCTTACCATATTCCTTCTCGTGCGCAAGCTGGGAATGAAATTTGTTAAAAAGGTAGTCGGCACCGACGACCTGACAAAGTACAAATTCCTCTCGGATAAAAACAAGGTGGAATTGACCGTATTTATCCTCTTCTTCATCCCCGGAACACCGAAGGATGCGCTGACCTACATAGCGCCCATAGCGCCCATTCACCCCATAAAGTACATTCTCATCGCCACCTTTGCCAGAATTCCCTCCATCATCACCTCGACCATTCTCGGCGACAGCATTATAGAGGGCAATTATCTTACGGCGATAATTGTATTTATTATTACCGCACTTATCTCGATTTTCGGAATCATCTTCGGCAACAAATACGTGGAGAGAAGACAGAAGAAAAGAGAGGAAAAGGAGGCAAAATCCTCCGAAAATACCCCGAATTCCTAAAATTGTGCAGAATATACTATTTTGATTTTCAAAATTGTGCATTGCTACAAATCGGAGGATTTGGATCAAAATCCCTTGACAATATGATAGAAATATGCTACAATTATAATACCGAAAGGGAGTAGAACGTTGCCGGACGGCAACGGCACACATCGTCAGGACGGCAGCTGCAGATGCTCTGGTGTGTGCGATCAATATGATTAATCAAGACTTTCAGTGTGTTCGCCACGCTGGAAGTCTTTTTGCATATTCGACCTATTACTTTCGTAAAATAAAGAAAAAATATAAATTCAGGAGGAAAAACTATGCATCCCGTAATAATCGCAATTTTAGCCGTATTAGCTATCGGCGTACTTATTTTAGCCACAGGCTATCTTAAGGCACCCCCCGACACAGCCTACATTATTTCCGGTCTCGGAAAGAAGCGTATACTTATCGGTAAGGCAGGCTGGAGAATGCCCTTCTTCACCCGTCTTGATAAGCTTTCGCTTGGCGTAATGCAGGTTGACGTAAAGACCAGCGAGGCAGTTCCCACCAACGAGTTCATTAACGTAACCGTTGACGGTGTTGCCAACATCAAGATCTCATCCGATCCCGAGCTTCTGAAAAGAGCTGCCGAGGCACTTCTCGGCAAAACCCGTCAGGAGATGGTTACCCTTGTGACCCAGGTTCTTGAGGGTAATATGCGTGAGATCGTAGGCTCTGTTGGTCTTAAGGAGATGGTTCAGGACCGTCAGGGCGTTGCAAAGAAGATCACCGAGAACGTTGTTCCCGATATGGAGAAGCTTGGTATTGAGGTAGTAAACTTCAACATCCAGAACTTCAAGGATGGCGCAGGCACCATCGAGAATATGGGTATTGACAACGTTGAGCAGATCAGAAAGAATGCTCAGATCGCAAAGGCAAACGCACAGAGAGATATTGCTATCGCTACCTCTCAGGCTCAGCAGGAGGCTAACGCCGTAAAGGTTGAGGCAGAGAAGATGATCGCCGAGCAGGATGCCGCCCTTGCAGTACAGCAGGCGGAGATGAAGGTTCGTGCCGATACAAAGCGTGCAGAGGCAGACGCAGCATACTCCATTCAGCAGGAGGAACAGCGTAAGACCATAGAGATTGCAAGAACCAACGCCGACATTGCCCGTCGTGAAAAGGAGGCGGAGCTTAAGGAGAAGGAGATCGCAATCAAGGAGCGTGAGCTCGACGCCGAGATCAAGAAGCAGGCAGATGCTCTTAAGTACCAGTCCGAAAGACGTGCAGAGGCAGACCTTATCAAGCGTCAGCGTGAGGCAGACGCACTTGCATACGAGGCTATCAAGGAGGCCGAGGCAAAGAAGGCCGAGGCAGACGCACTCCGTTATGCAATGGAGCAGGAGGCAGAGGGTATTCGTGCCAAGGGTCTTGCAGAGGCTGAGGCTATTGAGAAGAAGGCAGAGGCACAGAAGAAGATGGGTGAGGCATCCGTCCTCGAAATGTACCTGACCGCTCTTCCCGAGGTTGTTAAGAACGCAGCCGCTCCCCTTGCCCAGACCGACCGTATCGTTATGTACGGTGACGGCAATTCCACAAAGCTTGTTGGCGACGTTATGAACTCCACAAGTCAGATCATGGAGGGTATGAAAGAATCCACAGGCATCGACCTTGGCTCTCTCCTTGCAGGCTTTGTAGGTGGCAAGGCTGCTCAGCAGAACAACGCCGAATAACTAAAATCAAACAAAACAAAGAAAACCCGCTGATTTCAGCGGGTTTTTCTTGTATATTACAAGGAGAGCGCCTGAATGTTTCTCACGAATTATTGAGAATCAAACCTCGACAAAAGGATTGTCTTTTCGACTTCTTTATGGTAAAATTAAGGTAATTCTTTTTGAGGAGACACAAATGAATTACATTAAGAATAATCGCCCCTTAAGCTTTATAATAGTTTTGCTGGTCTACGTGATCGCCACCCTGGCGGGAATATATACATATTTGCTTTTGCCATACGATTTCTGGATAAATCTGCTTATCGCAGACGTGGTAGCAACGGTTGCAACCTTTATTTTCAGCCTTATCTTCGGCAACGCATCGGTTTATGACCCCTATTGGAGCGTACAGCCCCCGGTGATCCTTACCGCCTTCTGCATCGGCAGAAATCTCACACCCCTCGGCATCCTGCTTCTTGTTGCGGTATGGTTCTGGGGCATAAGGCTTACTCTTAATTGGGCATATACCTTCGGCGGTCTTAATCATCAGGATTGGCGATACACTATGCTAAAGGAAAAGACGGGCGTATTTTACCCAATAATTAATCTTGTGGGAATTCATCTCGTTCCCACTCTAGTCGTATACGGATGTATTCTGCCCGCAGCATTTGCGATTTATTATTCAGCATCCTTTGAGCCTCTGTCTGTTGTATTTATCCTGCTTTCCATTGCGGCAACCACACTGCAGGGCATAGCAGACTATCAGATGCAGATGTTCAGAAAGCACAGAACCTCGCCCTTTATCCGTGTAGGTCTGTGGAAAAGCTCCCGTCATCCAAACTACCTTGGCGAGATCCTTATGTGGTGGGGAATTGCATTGGCTTGCCTTGCTTCGATGCCTGACAGATGGTATCTTTGCATCGGCGCCCTTGCCAACACACTGCTCTTCGGCTTTGTCAGTATTCCCATGGCGGAGAAAAGGCAGTCGAGAAAGGAGGGCTTCGCCGAATATAAAAGCGAGACCCGAGTGCTTTTACCCATTCCTAAATTTAAAAAGAGCTGACAAAAAACGGCCCCAAGCAATGCTTGGAGCCGTTTTCTTGTTTTATTTATTCAACTGTAACGGTGCCGTCCTCCTCGACGGTAACGGTCATGCCGCTCTTAACGTAGTCAAGGAACTCATCGCCGAGATTATCGATAACAGGCATCTTGATTCCGTCAAGCCAAACCGAAGCGAGAATAGATCCTGCCGCAGCAAGGCTGTCGATAGACTTGGAGAAGAGCATACATGCAGGCTGGCGCTCCATTGCGCAAGCGCAGTAGAGAACAAGGCCGCCTGTGGTAGAGCCGATAGTCTGGGGCAGGCAGAGAGCCGAGCCCGCAAGAGGCATCTTGTAGATTTCCTTGTTAGACTGATCGGAGCATTTTACCTGCTTGTCGCCGAACTGAAGACCCATCTGCATAGAAGCCAGGGTGTTAAATCCGCCGTGGGTAACAACTGCGGTAGCCTTTGCGGTACCGGGGGTGATTATTCTACCTTTGAATTTACGCATTATCACTTACCTCCTTTTGTAATCGCCACAAGGATCTCATCATCAGAGAGATACTTTGCAGAGGTGTATGTACGAAGCTTGTTGGAGGAGGTTATTACGGGCATAGTCTTGCAGAGGGGGTTATTCATATACATCAGAGGACAGATGTAGGATGTGATAACGCCGCACTTTTTAAGTCTTTCTGCATAATCGGTCTTTTCAAACTCCTTAAGCACTGCGGGAGCGGCGGTAAATACGGTAGGAACAACAACCTCCTTGTTGCCCGCTGCCTTAAGTCCTGCCTCAACCTTGTCGGTCCAGCTCTTAAGCTGCTCGAGGGACATGTGGGGACAACCCATAAAGCAGAGCTTGGGAGATGCGTCTGGATTCTTCCATATTACAGGATAGGAATCCTTAACTCTCTGAAGCTCGGCATCGTCAATAACGTAAATCTGTGCGCCCTCGTTGATAAGAGCCTCGCCCTTGATCTTTGCCTCGGGTGTCAGATCGTGAATGTGGTAAAGACCAACTGCGCCGTTGGATGCGGTAGCCGCACCGAAGTCCTTAAGGTAGGTGCAGGCAGCATCGTCAAGCTCTGTGCCAAGGTACTGATTAAGACCGTAAACGTAGGGCACGTCCTCCATAACCTTCATACCGATAGCGCTTCCGAGCAGCTGAGCATCAGGCTTCTTTGTGGTCTCAACCTTGATTATCCAGCTTGCCTGTCTGCCCTCGTCGGTGAGAAGACCGAAGTTGGGAACATAGCCGGCAATAGAGCCCATAATATCCATAATACCCGAGTTTCTGTTACATCTTGCGCCAAGAACCGAGTTTGCATAAACAACGGCAGAGGACTCCGACCAGGAGAGGATATCGCCAAGACGGGGCTTGTTACCAACCTCGTCCATATAGCAGGTGCAGGTGAAGGCGTCCTTATCCATAAGGCCAAGCTTTTCAAGCTGCTTTTCATACATATCCTGCTTTGTATACATAAATTTATTGAATACGAAATTCTGAAGGAAGCTTGCGGGTACGTTCTTGTCGAGAGGGCGGGGGTCCATAGAGAACTTCTGTGCGGATGCCACACCGTCGTCTACAAGTCTCTGCATAAGATCGTAAACGGGGGACATTACCTTAAGGCCGAAGGAGGTAACAAGGTGGTTGTAATCGCTTGTAACCTTAACCATATCCTCGGCGCCAAAGGTCTCGCCGTACATAACCAAGGTCTTCATAACCTTAGCCATGGTTTCGCCGTATTTACCGTCAAGCATTTCCTGCTGATGAGCAGTAAGTCGCATAATATTACTCCTTTTTGTAAATTAAACTTGTCAAAAATGACTTAAATCTTCATTGCAACGTCCCAAGCGCCCCAGATAACCGTACGAAGATTACCAACGCTTGCGGCATCACCGATAACGTGAACGTGGCTCTGCTTCTTTGCCAGGGGTGCGGGGTTGTAGCCAACCGAGAGGATAACCGAGTCGGCCTCGATCTCGCTTGTATTTCCGCTCTTATCTGCGATAACCACAGCTCCGTCCTTGATCTCCTTCACGCCGGTCTCAAGATGAACGGGAACCTTATTTGCGTTAAAGAAGTCACGGAGGAAGGAGGTGTTTGCAAGGCAGATGCCGGGGGTGGTGATAAGGTCGTCCTGCATCTCAACGATGGTGGGCTGCTTCCCCTTGAGGTAGAGGTCGTATGCGATCTCACAGCCGGTAAGTCCGCCGCCGATAACAACAACCTTTTCGCCAACAGGCTTGGTCTGTAGGAGATAATCAACCGCCTCAACAGCTCTTTCTGCGCCGGGAATGGGAATTCTCTTTGCGGTAGCGCCTGTTGCGATAATGATCTCGTCAGCCTTTATAAGATTTATATCCTTGATCTCTGTGTTGAGATTTACCTTGATGGGAAGCTTGGAAACCTCTCTGATATACCAAGCGATAAGCTCACGGTCCTTCTCCTTGAAGGAGGGAGCCGCCGCCGCTACGAACACACCGCCAAGACGGTTGCTCTTCTCAAAAATAGTAACGCTGTGGCCACGCTTTGCCAGGAGGATAGCCGCCTCCATACCGCCGATGCCGCCGCCTACAACGGCAACGCTCTTCTTTTTCTTAGCGGCCTTTACGTAGTACTTCTTCGACTGCATAGTCTCGGGGTTAATAGCGCATCTTGCAAGACCCATAGTATCTGTAAGATCCTGGGTGTTGTAGTGACCCTTGGAGGAGGAGAAGTTAAAGCAGCCTGCGTGACAGCAGATACAGGGTCTGATGTCCTCAAGTCTGTTTTCAATAAGCTTGGTGATCCACTCTCCGTCGGCAAGGAACTGTCTTGCAACGCCAACACCGTCGATCTTGCCCTCTGCGATAGCCTTTGCACCAACGTCGGGCTCCATACGGCCTGCGCATACTACGGGAATATCAACGAACTTCTTTATATGTGCTACGTCCTCAAGGTTGCAGTTCTGAGGCATATACATCGGGGGATGAGCCCAGTACCAGGAGTCGTAGGTTCCGTTGTCTGCGTTAAGCATATCGTAACCCGCATCCTGAAGGTATTTTGCCGCTCTCTCGGATTCCTCCATATTACGACCAACCTCGGTGTATTCCTCACCGGGAACAGCACCCTCTCTGAAGCCCTTCATCTTGGACTCTACAGAGTAGCGGAGCGAAACAGGGAAGTCCTTTCCGCACTCCTCCTTGATGGCACGAACCACCTCTGCGGCAAATCGGTATCTGTTCTCAAAGCTTCCGCCGTACTCGTCGGTACGCTTGTTAAAGAACTCGATTGCAAACTGGTCGAGAAGATAGCCCTCGTGTACTGCGTGAACCTCAACGCCGTCAACACCTGCATCCATACAGAGCTTTGCGGTCTTTGCAAAGGCCTCGATGATCTCGTGGATCTGCTCCTTTGTCATCTCAGGGCAGATAATGTCGGGCGCCCAGCGTGCAGGCTGTGCGGAGGGAGATGCAAGCTCGTGGCTTGTATCAAGTATAGGCTTGATAAGTGCTCTTGTGATCTTGTTCTTGTGAAGAGGGCCTACAAGCTCGGTAATAGCCCAGGAGCGTCCCATACCTGCGGTCAGCTGAACGAAGAGCTTTGCGCCGGTCTTGTGGATCTCCTCCATAAATACCTTAAGCTCGTCGAACATCTTGGGATTCTGCCAGAGCCACTTGCCCCAGAAGGTATCTCTGAGGGGCGCAATACCGGGGATAATAAGACCTACGTTGTTGTTTGCTCTCTCAAGGAAAAGCTTCGCAGCCTCCTTGTCAAAACCGCAGCCGGTCAGCTCGAACCAACCGAACAGCGACGTACCGCCCATAGGACACATAACGATACGGTTTTTGATCTCTACGTTGCCTATTTTCCAAGGGGTGAACAGGGCTTCATATTTAGGATCTATATTTGCCATAGTTTCGATTCCTTTCGATTTATTTTTTCACCCACTATTATACAACATAAGATCTACATTGTCAACATTTTATCAATTTTTATCATTCTACTTTTAACAAAATGTTTATAAATAAAAATAAACAAATGTATTGCAAAACGAAAAGTTTTATGATATGATGTAAAATGTACAAATTTTTGCGAAAAGGAGGCGACCGGTTTGATTTTCGGCAAACACATCAATAAATACTACTTCAAATATGCGCACATGCTTTTATTCGGCATTCTGGCGCTCCTGTTCGTTGATCTTCTTCAGCTTGAGATTCCCGAGCTTTACCGTATGGTAATTAACGGTCTTGAATTCGGTCAGGTGGAGGTGGACGGCGCTAACGTTCCATTTGATATGAAATTCCTTGTGGAGCACATTTGCGGAAGAATGCTTTATATCGTTCTTGCAATGGTGTTCTGCAGATTCTTATGGAGAATTTGTCTGTTCGGAGCAGGCATTAAGGTAGAAACCGATATTCGCTCTCAGATGTTCAATCACTCAAAGCATCTTTCCCAGCAGTTCTATCACAAGAACAAGGTTGGTAATATGATGTCCTACTACACCAACGACCTTGACACTATTCAGGAGTGCTTTGGCTCCGGTGTACTGATGTTCTTTGATGCGTTGCTTCTTGGAGGTCTTGCTATTTATAAGATGGTCAGGATGAACGGCATTCTCACCCTTCTCACACTTATCCCTATGGTGTTCTTACTTATAGTAGGCTCCATTGTAGGACAGTATATGACTAAGAAGTGGGAGAAAAGGCAGGAGGCATTTTCGGCTCTTTCGGACTTCTCTCAGGAGAATTTCTCGGGCATTGCCGTTATTAAAGCTTTTGTTAAGGAATTCCGTGAGCTTTGGGCCTTCAAAAAGCTTAATAAGGAGAACGAAAAGGCTAATGTTGAATACACAAGAGCCTCTGTTCTTCTCCACATATCCGTAACTCTCTTCGTTGAGTCGGTTATCTGCGTAATTCTCGGCTACGGCGGTTATCTCGTTTATACCAAGGTGTTCAACGCAGGACAGCTTATCGAGTTTATCAGCTACTTCAACTCTGTTGTATGGCCTGTTATGGCGGTATCCCAGCTTATCGAGATGGGCTCTCGTGGAAAGGCGTCGCTTAAGCGTATCGGCGAGCTCCTTGACACTCCCATTGATGTAAAGGATAAGGATGGCGCAGCTGCCATCGAGGACGTTCGTGGTGACATTGAGTTCAAGGGTCTTACCTTCCGCTATCCTGAGGCAGATTATGACGCACTCTCCGACGTGTCCTTCAGCATCAAGGCAGGCGAGAACGTGGGTATAATTGGTAAAACAGGCTCCGGAAAGACAACAATAGTTGACATTTTGCTTAGAATTTACAACGTTCCCGACGGAACGGTATTTGTTGACGGCAAGGATGTTAACGAGGTTACTATCGAATCTCTCCGTTCCTTCTGCGCATACGTTCCCCAGGACAACTTCCTTTTCAGCGACACTATTGAGAAGAATATCGCCTTCGCTGTTGACGATTTTCAGCGTGAGGACGTTGAGCGCTATGCCGCTCTCTCCGACGTGCACAGCAATATCTCCGAGTTTGCCGACGGCTATGACACCGTCCTCGGTGAGCGTGGCGTTACCGTTTCCGGCGGACAGAAGCAGCGTATCTCCATTGCCCGTGCGCTTATGAAGAGTGCATCCATACTTATTCTTGACGACTCGGTAAGTGCGGTTGATACCGAAACCGAGCGCACTATTATCAACAACTTAAGAGAGACCCGAAAGGGTAAAACCACAATACTTATCGCCCACCGTGTTTCTACCGTTGAGAAGATGGACAAGATCATCTTCGTTGACGACGGCAGAATCGTAGCCTGCGGCTCTCACGATCAGCTTATCTCCGAGTGTGAGGAGTACAGAAAGACTGTCGAGCTGCAGAAGCTGGACGAGGAAAAGGAGGCGTAATCATGGAATTATATGAGATTTACCCACTTTTAGTCCTCGGTGGCATTATCGGTCTGTTTTCTATCATTTTCGTTGTAGCCTATGCTACCATGAAGAATAAGAAGGAGGCCATCGGCTTCGACCGAAATATGAAGGACGGCGAGATCCTTAAAAGGCTTATCGTCTATGCCAAGCCCTTTATTCCTCAGTTTATCGTCGTTGGTCTGATTATGATCGTATCTATCGCATACGACATTATCTCTCCTCTCCTTATCGGTAGGATCGAGGAGGTGCTGAGCGAGGGCTTTGAGATGAGCGAGCTTATCGCTTACATTATCGTATACGCCGGCATCCTTATCATATCCCTTCTTGCCACCTATCTTCAGTCGCTTATTCTGCAGAAGATCGGTCAGCAGATCCTTTCCTCGCTTCGTGAGGATACCTTCACTCACATAGAGAGCCTCTCTCACGGACAGCTTAACACTATGCCCGTGGGCAAGCTGGTTACCAGAGTTTGTAACGATACCGGCGCTATCTCTATGATGTTCACCAACCTGTTCGTTAACCTGGTAAAGAACTGCTTTATCATCGTCGGCGTATTTGTGGCAATGCTTTGCCTCAACTATATGCTGACCCTTATGGTTCTTTGCTTCGTTCCCTTTATCCTTCTGTTTACGGTTATCTTCCGTAAGTTCTCCCGTAAGGCATACCGTCGTGTAAAGGATGCGACCACCGACATTAACACCTTCCTTTCAGAGAACCTGTCGGGTATGAAGATCACTCAGGTATTCAACAGGGAGGAGAGAAAGGCAGAGGAGTTTGAGGAGAAAAACCAGAATCTCGGTAAAGCAAAGCATAAGCAGATATTCGTATTCGGTATCTTCAGACCTATGGTCTATATGCTTTACATTTCCTCTATCCTTGCGCTGTTCTACCTTTCGGGTATGGGATATATCAATGACGTAGAATTCCTCGGTCAGACCATTGACTCGGCAATTCTCGTATCCTTCTATATGTTCATCTCCAGGTTCTTCAACCCCATACAGAACCTTGCCGAGCAGTTTAACTGGATGCAGTCCGCATTCGCCTCGGCAGAGAAGATCTTTACCGTTCTTGACATTGAGCCCGCCATCGTTGACGAGCCCGACGCTATCGAGCTTGATCACGTTGAGGGTAATATCGAGTTTAAGAACGTATGGTTTGCATATAACGAGGGCGAGTGGGTGCTTCGTGACGTTTCCTTCAAGATCAACGCCAAGGAGACGGTTGCATTCGTAGGCTCCACCGGCTCGGGCAAGACCACTATTCTTTCGCTTATCTGCCGTAACTACGATATTCAGAAGGGCGAGATCCTTATTGACGGAATAAACATCAAGAAGATAAAGATATCCTCACTTCGCCGTCACTTCGGTCAGATGCTTCAGGACGTATTTCTCTTCTCGGGTACAATTCGCTCCAACATCGTTCTCCGTGATGACTCCATCACCGACGAGGAGGTTATGAAGACCTGCGACTACGTAAACGCAACTCACTTTATCAGCAAGCTTTCGGATGGACTTGATGAGGAGGTACGTGAGAGAGGTAATAATTTCTCCGCAGGCCAGCGTCAGCTGCTCTCCTTTGCGAGAACCATAGTGCATAAGCCTGCAGTTATGATTCTTGACGAGGCTACTGCGAATATCGATACCGAGACAGAGGTTCTTATCCAGGATTCGCTGGAGAAGATGATGAATATCGGCACAATGCTTATCGTAGCTCACCGACTTTCCACCATTCAGCACGCAGACAGAATAATCGTTCTCTCTCACGGCGAGATAGTGGAGCAGGGCAACCACGACGAGCTTCTTAAGAAACAGGGACGTTATTACGACCTTTATATGCTTCAGTTCAAGAAGGAACAGATAGCAAACAGCTAAATTACAAGGCCCCGAGCACGCTCGGGGCTTTATTATTTAAATAATATAAATATTTTTGGCGTTTTCTATTTACAAAATTGCCAAATTGTGATATAATACAAAATGGTGTAATTTGCGCCTAATTTTGTGAAAGAAAGCCGAGGTAAAGATATGAGAATTGATAAGCTTTTATCCGAGCTTGGCCTATGCACAAGACGAGAGGCGGCAAAAATTGCGAAGTCGGGCGGAATTCTGATCGACGGCATACCCGAGAGGGATGCTTCCCGTCATATCGATCCCGAAAAGAGCAGAGTGACCCTTCTCGGTCGAGAGGTGGTTTATCAGAAATACACCTACGTAATGCTTAACAAGCCCGAGGGCTACGTAAGTGCGACGGATGACAGAAGTCTGCCTTACGTTACCGAGCTTCTTCCCGAGGAGCTTCGCCGCCGTGAGCTATTCCCGGTCGGCAGGCTGGACAGAGATACGGTGGGTCTTATGATTCTGACCAACAACGGTCCTCTTGCCCACTCGCTTCTCTCACCGAAGCATCACGTAAAGAAGGAATACTATTTCACCTCAGCGGAGCCGCTTGATAGCGGGGCAGAGTCAGCATTTAAGTCCGGCATAACTCTTGCCGACGGCTATGAGTGTAAGCCTGCCGAGCTTTATCTTGAAGAGAGCAGGCGAGAGGGAAGAATAGTGCTTACCGAGGGCAAATATCATCAGATCAAGCGTATGATCGCATCCAGGGATAACCGTGTGACCGCTCTTGAGCGCATAAGCTTTGGCGGAATTGAGCTTGACCGCTCGCTCTCCCGTGGACAGTGGCGATATCTGACTAGGGAAGAGATCGATCTTCTTGAAAAACAAGGATAATACAGTAAATTTTAGCCCCACAGGGCTTTCTATAAGGAGAAATCAATGGATATTTTAAAGACTCTGGCTGAGGAATTTAAAATCAAAGAGGAGCAGGTAAAGGAAACCGTAGCTCTTATCGACGAGGGAAACACCATTCCCTTCATTTCCAGATACCGTAAGGAGGTTACCGGCGGACTTGACGACGCAACCCTCCGTGACCTTAACGACAGACTTAACTATCTTCGTAAGATGGATGAAAGACGTGCCGAGATCTCCAATCTCATCGAGGCACAGGGCAAGCTCACTCCCGAGATCACCTTTGCTCTTAATAACGCAAAGACTCTTGTAGAGCTTGAGGATATTTATCTTCCCTACCGTCCCAAGAGAAAGACCAGAGCATCTGTTGCAAGAGATAAGGGACTTGAGCCCCTTGCAGCATATATTATGGAGCAGCGTGACGTATATGATCCCGAGATCCCTGTATACGCAGAGCAGTTTATCGTTATTTCCGACGAAAAGGACAAGGCTGTTCCCACCGTTGAGGCGGCTCTTCAGGGCGCATCCGATATTATTGCCGAGGATATTTCCAACAACGCAGAGATCAGAAAGATGCTTCGTGAGTTCACTATGAAGAACGGCTCTCTCTCCTCCAAGGGTACCACCGAGGAGACCAGCGTTTACGAGAACTACTACGACTTCTCCGAGCCTATCAAGAAGCTCAAGGGTCACCGTGTGCTTGCTATCAACCGTGGTGAGAACGAGGAATTCCTCAAGGTTGCAGTAACTCTTCCAGAGGAGGAGGGTATTGCGCAGATTATGTCCAAGGTTATTACCAACAAGCACTCTCCCGCACTCTCTTATCTTATGGCTACCATTCGTGATGCCTATGACAGACTTCTGTTCCCCGCAATCGAGAGAGAGGTTCGTACAACCCTCTTTGACGATGCCTGCGAGGGTGCGCTTAAGGTATTCTCCGAGAACCTTCGTAACCTTCTTCTTGCCGCTCCCCTTAAGGGCAAAACCGTGCTTGGCTATGACCCCGGTTATGCTCACGGCTGTAAGCTTGCGGTTGTAGATAAGACCGGTAAGGTGCTTGACACTGCGGTTATCTATCCTGTAAAGCCCAGAGAGGATATCGAGCGCTCCAAGGCTATCGTGCTTCGCCTTATCAACAAGCACAAGGTTGACGTTATCTCTATCGGTAACGGCACCGCATCCCGTGAGAGCGAGGCATTTATTGCCGAGCACGTTATCCGTGATGCTATGTGTCCCAAGGGTGTTAAGTACACCATCGTTTCCGAGGCAGGCGCATCCGTTTATTCCGCATCCAAGGTTGCGACCGAGGAGTTCCCCGATTACGACGTAATGCAGAGATCTGCTATTTCTATCGCAAGAAGACTTCAGGATCCCCTTGCAGAGCTTGTTAAGATCGAGCCCAAGGCTATCGGCGTTGGTCAGTATCAGCACGATATGAAGCAGGCAAGACTTACCGAGGCTCTCGGCGGTGTTGTTGAGGGCTGTGTAAACGGTGTTGGCGTTGACGTAAATACCGCATCCTACTCTCTCCTTGCATACGTTTCGGGTATCAACACCACCGTTGCAAAGAATATTGTTAAGTACAGAGAGGAAAACGGCGAGTTCAAGACCCGTGCTCAGATCCTTAAGGTTCCGAAGCTTGGTGAGAAGGCCTTCACCCAGTGTGCGGGCTTCCTTCGTATCCACGATGGCAAGCAGGTGTTTGATGCAACAGGCGTTCACCCCGAGTCCTATGCTATTGCAGAGGATCTTCTCAAGAGATTCGGCTTCACCGTAGAGGACGTGAAGAACAACAATCTCGCTCTTCTCAGATTCAAGGCTACTCAGTACGGTATTGCAAAGCTTGCCCGTGAGCTTGGTTGTGGCGAGCCCACCCTCGAGGATATTATCTCCGAGCTTGAGAAGCCCGGACGTGACATCCGTGACGACGCTCCCGCTCCCATTCTCTCCACCGACGTTCTCGACACCAACGACCTTAAGCCCGAGATGCAGCTTAAGGGTACTGTAAGAAACGTTGTTGACTTCGGCTGTTTTGTAGATATCGGCGTGCATCACGACGGTCTGCTTCACATCTCCGAGATGTCCGACCGCTTCATCAAGCACCCCTCCGAGCTCTTCAAGACAGGCGACGTTATTGAGGTTCGCATCAAGGACGTTGACGTAAAGAAGCACAGAATTTCTCTTACCCGTAAGGGAATGAACACATCAAAAAACTAAATTACCATAAAAACAAGGGACACCGAAAACGGTGTCCCTTTTTGCGTATTTTGAAAACTAAAGATTACAAATTAGATAACAATAAAGCTACAGGAGCCTGCAGGAAGAGCATAATCACCTGCGGGAACCTTTGTTCCCTCAAGGGAGGGAAGAGCATTGCCTTCGCCGAGAACGAGGGGCAGACAGTCAAGGCACATAACCTTGCTTCTCATACCACTCTCACCTGTGAGAACGTAAAGCTCTGCATCCTTGGGAAGCGAAACTGTGGTCTCCTCGGTCATAGAGTTATTGATCACAAGATAGCAATAGCCCTCCTTACCGTCCTTACGGGAGTGAGCGTAAACGTGAGCGCCCTCCTTACCGGGATTATCTGCCTTATAGCAGGTGTCACCCATCAGACGTGTCCATAGCAGAGCGGCAAAGTAGTTGGGTCTGGGATCAAAGCTGCCGTGCTGAAGGAAGCCGTAGTCGGAGGATGCAAGGGTGTTATGGAAGATAACACCGTTAGTCAGAGTACAGAAGCTGCCGAGCTCGTTGAGAGTACGGAGAACGTCAAGATAGGTGGAAGCCCAGGTGTCTCCGCCACCGCCTGCGTCACCCGACTCGGTAACCCACATCTCCGCACCGGGAACGTATCTGTCACGGGCAGAAAGATTGTTATAGCAGATGCCGGGAGCAACGGCAAGATATGCGTCGGTGTGTGCCATCTCTGCAGGCCAGTGACCGGTGGGCATCATACCTGCAAGACGCTCGGAAATGCCGTTATAGTAGTGGTAGGAGTATACGTCCATAGGAACCTTTGCGCCACGCATAAGATCGTGAACGGTGCCGAGGGTCATCATATTGCCGATACCTGCGCCCATCTTAGCTGCGGGATCGTCCTCCTTGGGCTCATCGGTCATACCTGTATTGCAGGGACCTACGATAAGGCACTCGGGATAGTTCTCCTTAACCCATGCATTTGCAATATCCTGGTCACGAACGTAGTCCTCAAAGGTATATCCGAGAGGAGCGCCCGAGATCTGAAGCATATTGGGCTCGTTCATAAACTCAAAGGCGTCTATTCTGCCGCCGAGCTCGTCGGTAAGTGCAAAGAGCTTCTTGATCTGAGTGAGATCGAGAGGGCCGCCGTCCTTGTGGTCGCCTGCACAGTTGGATGCGGAAACGAGAAGCTTGCCGTCAATGGCCTTAACGAAGTTAACGATATTAGTCCACTGCTCACGGGTAAGCACGCTCTGGTATCCCTCGGGAGCCTTGCCACCGGTGGTGCCGTCAAAATCATAGTAGGTCTTGGTAGCCCAGGTTCCGCTTACACGTACCCAAACCGAGCCAAGCTCCTTTGCAAGAGAAATAAGCTTCTCATTGGTAGTATCGATGGGGGGATAGTACTGCATAAGGCCTGCCATAGCAGTATGGTTCTGGAAGCCGCCTTCAAGCTTGGGGAACTCCTCTGTTCCTGCGATCTGTCCCTCGGTATATGCCTTCCAGAAGGTACCGCCCGTAACCTCGGTCATCTCAACGTTGTAGGAAACAAGACGGGGATTGATTTTGCGTATCTCCTGAAGACCGTCTGCCTTCAGCTGAAGAAAGTGTGCCATTGGTATAATCTCCTTTTCATTTTTTCTATATTATATCACAGGGTGCCTTGCAAAATCAATAGATAATTTGTAACATAAAATAAAAAAGAATCCACCCCATCTCTGAGGTGGATTCGGGAAAAATTTAATTACTTGAAGTTAAGGGTGTTAAGAACCTTGGTTCCGTCCTCGTTAACTACTGCAAGAACGCAAGCGCCGAAGTTAGCCTTACTGTTCCAGTTACAGGGAGCGATCTCAACGGTAACAGTCTGACCGTCATAAGCCTTAAGCCAGCTGTACTGAGAGGAGCTGGAGCAGTAGAGAATAAGATCGTTTGTTCCGTCGGTAACGTAGATGTTGCTGTAGTACTGAGCGTCAACAACCTTGATGGTAACCTCCATCTGATAAAGTCTGGTGGTCTCGATCATATCAAGCTTGTCAAGGTTGCGGAGATATACAATATCCTTTCCAAGAATAGGATCAATGGTAAGGTAGTCGTTTTCACCGTAGTAGTTAGCCTCAACGGTGGCATTGGAGATAACAATCTGACCGTGTTCATATCCTTCCTTGTGCCATACGTCTCTCTTACCCTTGATAACTACCTCGTTACCGATAGCGATGGTCTCGAATACAGCTGCGTCAGCAACTCTGATAGCAACCATGCCGCTCTCGTCGAAGAGATAGAAGCCTGCCTGGTTTACGAGAGAGGGACCAACGATACCACGAACGACAACCTCGTCGTTAACCTCCTTTGCGATAGCATCTGCGATGCTGATGCTGTCGTAGTCTGCATTAGCCTCAACAGTGATCTCAATTTCATCGGAGTAGGTGGTGCCGTTGTAAGAGCCGGTTACGGTTACGGTTGCAGTACCCTCTTCGCCACAGTGGAAGGTTACTACACCGGGAGTGTCGGTGGTGAAGTATACTACGCTCTCGTTAGAGGAGGAGTAGGAAAGGGTAGCTCCCTCAAAGCCGAGAAGCTCGGAGGAAACCTGAGCGGAAAGCTCCTTTGCGGGGTCGCCTGTATAGGTGCTGAGGAACTGGGGAAGACCAACGTAATCTACTGCGTACTTAGCAGCGTCAGCCTGATTGAAGGTATAGCCCTCGTCGATAACCTCAACGGGAAGGAATCTCCAGAGGCAACCGGAGGAAGTGGACTTTGCATTGATAGCAACGAAGTAAACGGTGCAGATCTTGCCGTCGAACTGGTCAAGCCAGTCGAAGTCGCCGCCGTTACACTGAGTGTAAACGTAAGAGCCGGTGATACCGTCAATATCGTCGATGTAGTAGTTGGTAAAGCCGTTGCCGGGCGCCTTCTTTACAAGCGCATTAACCTTGAAGATCTGGTTAGTGATATCCTCGCTGACGGGGGTATCCATAATAGCCTTAACGGTGGTCTCGGTGATCCAGCTCTTGTCGAAGGCGGTGTTGCCCTTGTCGTTTGCAAGGAGAATTGCCTCGTCAAGCTGGTTTGCACCCTCGTAGCCGAACTTTTCAGCGTTGTTTGTCTCGGTGCCGAGGATCCAGTAGGTCTTTCTTGCAGCGATTGTGATGGTGTTACCGATCTCACTCTGGCCTGCAATGTCGCCGTCGTATACGTAAATAGAGGAGGTGCCGTCAACAAGAATAACACCGCTGGGAATATAGCCGTTTGCATAGGTAATACGTGCAACAACGCCGCTTACCTTTACAAGGGTATCGGTCTCGGCATCTCTTGCCTCTGCAATGGTCATCTGAGTATACTTGCTCTCGTCGAACTCAACCTCGTTGTGAGTGAAGTCGATAAGACGTGCATTCTTGATCTCCTTGGTACCGTTGTAGTTCTGGAGAATACAGTAGAGAAGTACGTCGTCGCCCTTAACAGGCTTGTCCTCGAATGCAGCATATCCGATCTCACCGTCAGAGCTGTATGTACCGTAAACCTCGATCTCGCCGGTCTCATCCTCGATGATCATAGCGCCGTATGCGGGGTTGGTGATGCTCTTGATGGTACCTGCAACAAGATAACGATCTTCGGTAACGTTACCGGGCTCACCGCAAAGCTCGAGAGCCTCTGCTACGGTAAGGATCTTGGTAGCAGCACCGATTGCGGTATGCTCAACAACAAAAGCGGTCTGAACGAAGGTGTTACCGTCCTTATTCTCGATTACGCAAAGGAGAAGAACAGAGTCAAACTCGTCAGGTCTTGCTTCCATCTTGATATAAGGAGTTCCGTCCTCGCTGAATACGTCGCCAACCTCGATGGTATTGTCGTCGCTGTCAACGAGAGTCATTGCACCGGTCTTGAAATCGTGGATCTCATCTACGTAAGCCTTGATGTAGTACATCTCCTCGGCTACGGTGTTGTCCGCAATAAAGCCGTCTGCAAGAATGTCCTCAATGGAGGTAACGTAGATTTTGCCACAGCCCTCGCACTTGCTGTCAACGATATTCTCGTGCTGGCAGGGGAGATTGTCGTCTCCGCCATCACCGTTGCCGAAAAGCGAGTCGATCATGTCGCAGGACACGGTGGAGAGTGTCATAGCAACGAGCAGGAGAAGAGCAAAGTAACGAATAATGTTAGATGCTGTTTTGTTCATTGGTCCGTCCTCTTTCTTATTAAATTTGATAACAAATATATTGTAGCATTTCTGTCGTTAATTGTCAACTCTAATTGAAAATTCATCATACACAAAATATTCCTTAAAAATCTTGATAAATATTGTAAGATATGCTATAATGGGTTTAATAAAAGCGAAAAGGCGTAGCCTTTTATTTAATCCAAACGAAAGGAGCGGACCGAATATGGAAAAAAATAACCCGAAGGCCTGGCTGTATCTTCTTCCTGCCATACTGTTTCTCGGCGTATTTATGGTATATCCGCTTGTTGACGTTCTTATTTATTCCTTTGAGGAGGGCTTTAACTCCGCCTCTCAGAAGTTCTTTGGCGTAGGATTCTATAACTATGAGTACGTTCTCCACGATCCCTATTTCCTGAGAGCTGTTCAGAACACTCTGATACTTGTATTTATCACAGTTCCGCTCTCCACGGGACTTTCTCTGCTCATATCCATCTGTCTTGCCTCTATTGAAAAGCTTCGTGATATGTTCCAGACCATATTTTTCCTTCCCTACGTTACCAATACGCTTGCCGTTGGTCTTGTCTTTATGTTACTCTTTGATAAGACCGAGTACAGCGACGGACTAATAAACGTTATTCTGGGTCTTTTCGGCGTGGAGCCTGTCGACTTTATCGACGGACCCTATTGGGCGAAGATGCTGGTGCTTTGTCTTTACACCATCTGGATAGTAATGCCCTTTAAGGTGCTTATCTTCACCAGTGCCATAGCATCTGTTCCCAAGACGTATTACGATGCGGCAAAGGTGGACGGCTCTACCGACAGAAGAATGCTGACCCGCATCACTCTGCCTATGATCTCACCTACAATTTTCTATCTTGTTATCACAGGCTTTATCGGCGCATTCAAGGCATACAGCGACGCAGTCGCTCTGTTCGGAACCGACCTTAACGTTGCCGAGATGAACACCATAGTAGGCTACGTATACGATATGCTGTACGGTGACGGCGGCGGTTATCCCTCCTTCGCATCTGCAGCGGCGATCATTCTGTTCGCTATCGTTCTGACTATAACCTGTATCAACCTTATCGTAAGTAAAAAGAAGGTTCACTATTAAGAAAGGAGTATACAATGAAGGGCTCTCCTGATTATGCAAAGCTGCGTGAGAAGCAGCAACAGCGTAAGGCGATCAAAAAGGGCATCACCTACGCTCTGCTGGGAATATGGGCGCTGTTCGTTCTTTTCCCGTTTTATTGGATGCTTCTCAGCTCCTTTAAGAGCTACGGTGATTACAATGCGGAAACCGTACCTCAGTTTATTACGCTCAATCCGGTAATCGAAAACTATATTATCGCCTTTACCTCTGTACCACTCCTTGATTATTTCCTGAACACCCTGATATTCACGGTTGCCACTACGGCAATTATGCTTGTGGTTATCGTTCCTGCGGCGTTCGCATTTGCAAGGCTTAATTTTAAAGGTAAAAATATCCTCTTCGTTCTCTTTCTGTCGCTTATGATGATCCCTAACGAGCTGGTTATCATCACCAACTTCGTTACCATTACCGAGCTCAATTTACGAAACTCATTTATGGGTCTTATCCTGCCCTCTGTTACATCGGTATTCTACATCTATCTTCTGAAGGAGAACTTCGCCCAGATACCCGACGAGCTTTATTATGCCTCAAAGGTTGATGGCACCGGAGATTTCAAGTATATGATGAAGGTAATGGTGCCTATCTGCAGGCCTACCGTCATTACCATAACCATTCTTAAGGTCATAGAGTGCTGGAACTCTTACGTATGGCCAAGACTTATCACCGATGACGAGGACTATTTCCTTGTTTCAAACGGTATTCAGTTCATTCGTGAGAACGGATTTGGCCGTGAAAACATCCCCGCTATGATGGCGGCGGTGGTCGTTATCTCACTGCCTTTGATAATTCTGTTCTTAGTCTTCCGCAAGAAGATTATGGCAGGCGTGGCGAGAGGAGGTACAAAAGGGTGAGAATGTCAAGTAAAGTTGTCATTTTTCTTGTTTTGTTCACCTTTATCGTGAATTTCCTATGCTCCTGCCACGGAGAAATCATAGACAAGGATATAGACTCTGCAACCAATTATTCGGGCGCTATGACAGAGTTTGACGTGCCTGACAGCTTTGATAGCACGAAGAAATATGAGATCACCTTCTGGGCGAAGAGCGACAGCAATAAGATCCAGACCGCAGTTTACCAGAAGGCTGTTGAGGATTTTGAGAGGCTCTATCCCAATATCAATGTCACTCTCTCTATTGAGACCGACTATCAGCGTATATATCAGAACGTTATTACCAATATTCAGACCGGCACCACGCCAAACGTTTGCATCACCTATCCCGACCACATTGCCACCTATCTTACAGGCAACTCGCTTGTTGTTCCTCTTGAGGATCTGATGAGCGATGAGAAATTCGGTCTTGGAGGCTCAGAACTTCGCTTTGAGGGGATTGAGAACGGTGAGTTCGTGGAAAAATTCCTTGATGAGTGCGTGGTAAACGGCTATCAGTACGGCATTCCCTTTATGCGCTCCACCGAGGCATGCTACGTCAACAAGACCTATGTTGAGGCACTAGGCTTCACTCTTCCCGAGAAGCTTACCTGGGACTTTGTCTGGGAGGTTTCAAGGGCGGCACTTGAGAAGGACGAGAGCGGAAAGTATAAGGTAAACGGTCAGACGGTCATGTTGCCCCTTATCTACAAGTCCACCGACAATATGATGATCCAGATGTTGAAGCAGAAGGGCGGGGACTATTCCACCGCCGAGGGAGACATTCTTCTGTTCAATGAAACCAGCGAGCAGATACTCCTTGAGCTTGCCGAGAATGCAAAGCTTGGCTCCTTCCACACATTTAAGAATGTTTCCTATCCCGGAAATTATCTTAACGCAGGGCAGTGTATCTTCGCAATAGACTCCACCGCCGGTGCCACCTGGATGGGCTCTCATTCAAGCATGAACCACGATATTCCGGAGGAAACGGTAAGAGAATTTGAGACCGTAGTAATGGAGATACCTCAGTACGACCCCGAGAATCCCGTAATGATCTCCCAGGGCCCCTCCATCTGCATATTCAATAAGTCTGACCCCGGTGAGGTCCTTGCATCCTGGCTCTTCGCTCAGTACCTGCTCACAAACGAGGTGCAGATCGAGTATTCCAAGAGTGAGGGATACCTTCCCGTTACCAAGAAGGCACAGCGCTCGGAGGAGTTCCTTGATTATCTCTCCCGCAGAGGTGAGGATAACTCTACCTATTACGACGTTAAGATCGACGCCACAAAGCTCATTATTGACAATGTTGACAACACCTTTGTCACCCCCGTATTCAACGGATCTGTTTCTCTGAGAAATGCCGCCGGCGGAATGATTGAGGAGATTGCCGACGCGGTCAGAGTTGGCAAAAACATAACTCCCGGTTATATCAACGGTATCTATAGAGATATGGCTTCACTGTGGAAGCTTAACGTTGAGCTTGGTCCCATAAGTTCGGGTGCTATAGCATTGATTTCGGCTATCGCGGTTACCGACCTAGGACTTCTTTCCTATTTTGTCGCTACGAAAATACGCGATAAAAAGAAAAAATCGTCCAATATAAAATAAAGTATTGACTTTATCTTAAAAATATGTATAATATTTCTTGTGTTGGAATAGCGCTTTTCGGCTGCTATAACAAAATAAAAAGGAGAAATTAAAATGAAAAAAATCGCTTCTATACTTCTTTTGACCGTGCTTTGCGTTCTTCTTCTCGCATCTTGCTCAAACACCATGAGCTATGATGAGTATTCCAAGGCTGATTTGGATGCTGAGGTTGTTGTAGATATGTACGTTCAGGCTCATCAGTCCTGGTGGGATAACAAGGTTACTGTTTACGCAGCAGATAAGGACGGCGCATATTTCGTTTACGAGCTTGCTTGCTCTGAGGCTGATGCCGCAAAGCTTACCCCCGGTACCAAGATCAGAGTTACCGGTGTTAAGGGTGCATACGCAGGCGAGGTTGAGATCATGGACGCAACCTTCAAGTTCCTTGATTCCGACGACACCTATATCGCTCCTGCAAAGGACGTTACCTCTCTTGTCGGCACAGACGCTCTTATCAATGATATGAACAAGCTCATCTCTCTTAATGATATGACCGTTGTTGCATACAACGAGGAAGGCGCAGCCTTCGAGTACCAGGGTGGCATCCAGGGCAAGGATATTTACTTCACACTCTCTAACGGCTCCGCAACCATCAACTGCTGCATCGAGTCCTATCTCACCGGTGCTGACTCCGACGTTTACAAGGCAGTTGAGGCACTTAAGGTTGGCGACGTAGTTGACGCAGAGGGCTTCCTCTACTGGTATAACGGCGCAAATCCCCACATCACCAAGGTTACTGTTCAGTAATTTTTCATCTAATAAAAAAAGAACCCGATCCCTCGGGTTCTTTTTTTATGTATTACTTTGATTTGATTCTCTTTGTTACAACCTCTGCTACTTTATTAAGCGAGGGGGCAAATACAACGTTAATAAGCAATTCAATAAAGAAATTAGCCGTAATAATAACACCGAACAGAAGGGCTAAAAAGCTCGATGATTCGGGATCATAGGATACTCCAAGCTGCTGAGCGGTTGTGATAACGTCATTTTGAATAATAATACAACCGAGAGCAAATATGCCTGTGTTAACAACCGGCGCAGAAATTGCCGCCACAACACTTGCTACAATAGGATTAAATTTCTTTAATGCCTTGTAAACAAATGCGGGAACAATACCGCAAAGTGTTCCTTTGACAATGCAGATAAGTATTGTCATAATAGGATTTGCTTGGAAAAGATAAAGTGTGAACATATCCTTTCCGACAATGCCCCAGAAAATTGCTACAAGACCGAATGCAAAGCCGAGAATGCCTCCACATTTCCAATCAAGCACGATAGATCCAAGTGTAATCGGCACAAGGCACAGACAGAGAGTTACTACTCCTACACTGGAAAAAGACTGAAGAGCTATTACCAGTGCAAGAAGAATAGCTAGCTCGGTGAGCTGTAGGGTTGTAAGCCCAAGCTTGGTGGTTGTGTTTTTTGCGTTCATAAATTCCTCCTTGCTGTCGTCCATAAAAGGTACAACGCATAAAATTTATTAATATTCCCCGAAGGGTAATATACAAAAAAAGATTAAGTTTTACTGATTCTTTTTATAGATGATATTAAGGCCCTTAAGCACTAAAAACTCATCATAAGTAATCTTATGTTTACAATGTGGCGTAATTACAGAGGCAAGACCGCCTGTTGCATAAACGGGAAGGGTATCACCCACCTCGTCAAAAATACGGTCTATCATTCCGTCAACCATACTTGCGTTACCGAAAATTACTCCGCTTCTCATACAGTCAGCGGTGTTCTTGCCGATAACGTTTTTCGGCGCCTCAAGGCTTACCATAGGCAGCTGAGCCGTGCGGTTTGCCAGCGCATCAAGACCGACCATAACGCCGGGAATAATGGATACGCCTATAAATGCGCCCTTGTCATTCATAACCATCATCTTTGTCGCAGTTCCCATATCCACGACGAGCGAGGGACTGCCAAAGAGATAATGAGCGGCAACGCATGCGCAGATAATATCCGCACCGACGGATGAGGGGTTGTCGCAATGAATATTGATGCCGGTCTTTACTCCGGGCCCAACCATAAGTGCATCAACGCCATACAGCAGCTTGATAGCGCACTTCATAGCCGTATTGAGCGGAGGAACCACCGATGAGATTATCGCTCCTGCGATCTCGCTTTTGTTGATTCCTGAGATAGAGAGTGCATTTGCGATCGCTCCCGCATATTCATATTCGGTTTTCGCTCTGTCTGTGGCAATTCTTGCTACGAATTTGATTTCGTTATCAAGAAATACACCGAAATTTATATTACTGTTACCAATATCAACGGTTAAGATCATAATATGGCTCCTTTCCGAGTCGCTCATCAGCATATTATAGCACACAAAATGAAAAAAGTCAAATGCCTTTTAGCACTTGACTTTTTCTTTATTCAAAGCTTACCGATTTTGCCCATTCGGTAATGTGGTCGGCATACCTTTTCACCTCATCATCCTCGACGATAAAGTAAATATGCCAGTATGCCTCATCCGACTTGAAGCAGTATACAAGGTATCTGTATTCCTCGTTGGTGTAAGCAAAGTAGGTAAGCCCCCCCTCGCTCTTTACCTCATCGGCCTTCGGATGTTTTAACAGCCTTATAAAGTCTGCATATTCCGTAGCAGTCATATCGTCACTGTCAAGCTTCTTGAAGCTGTCACGGAGGGCGATTATCTCAACGTCGCCCGACACGTACACCGCATCGTAATTTGAATCTGCCTGCTTATGGAATTTCTTGCTCAGCGTTATGCTCATTTCCTGGGTTGAAAATACCTCCTCCTGAGAGGTATAGATCTCAAATCCCAGATTCACAAGCCCAAAGCCCACAAGTCCGCCGATAAGCAGAGCGATAATAGTCAGAAGGACGGTGTTTTTGGTTATTTTATTGATAATTTCCTTGACCCTTACAGGAAAGCCGACGGGAGCTTTTTTCTCCTTAGTAGGCTCCTTTTCGGTCCTTTCAATATCCTTGTTTTCCATATTTCCTCCACCTAGCCGTAAGGTAGTCGAACCAACAAGGCTTTAAAAGATAGATTTCTCCCTACTCATCGCCAATTTTTTCTTAAATATCCGCATATTCCTCAAAAAAATTGGCTTGATTATGAAAAAATCTATTCTTTTTTTGCGGAATTTGAGTGAAGCAAAGTGTGGACTTTGCAAGCGAGAATTTTGCGAAAAGCACAGATTTATATGGCTTCAGGCGTGTTCGCTTTAGGTTATTGGTGGCTATCCACACGTGCAAGTGGGTTCGGTTTTGTGCGGAGCACAAAAAAAGAGACAGACACCCTTTTGTGGTGCTTTCTGTCGTTGGTGACTATTACGGGTATTTCGCGAGGCGAATATTTGCTCGCTCTACGCCTGACAAGCGAGCTTGCCGATCTCCGAGCGGCAAATGCGAACCCATGCGACGGACGTCGCTGGGTTTGATGAGCGTACGGGTCAACCAACGACAGAAAAAAAGAAAAAGGACCCGTACGGGAATTTGCTCCGCCCTACAAGGCTTCCGACACGGAAGCGGCGGAGCAATGTTTCGAACCCATATTCTGAAAATCGCAGATTTTCAGAGTGGGTCGATCCCGACGGAGTCGCAAAAAAAGAGACAGGCACCCACTAGGAGTGTCTGTCTCTTTTCTTGGTGACCCGTACG
>JAZSMV010000095.1:0-5494 GCA_045536065.1 Eubacteriales bacterium
GTGAAGTTCGCCTTTCGGCGAGTGAAGTTTGTGCCTTGCACAAGTGAAGTTTTGCCTTATGGCAAAGTGAGACAGGCAAATAGTCATCTTTTCACAATTACATTGTAGCACAAAAGTCCTGTAAAATCAATAGTAAATAAATATAATATTTTCTCTTAAAAATTTTATTTGCCTATTGAAAAAGCAAAAGCGATATGGTATAATGAAGTAAATCGGTATGTAAAGTGTAGGCAGATTGGATTTTTTGCCGTTTCGGAGGGTTAAAAAATGGAGTGCTTTGATTATATCGAGCGAAATTTTAATAGCCTTTCGGGTGAGATCGACTGCTTAGCTGAGAAATTCGGTCGAAGGATCACTCTCGTCTGTGTTACCAAAAGCGGAAGCGATGAGGAGCTTATGGCTCTTGCCTCTGCGGGCGCTTCGGACATTGGCGAAAACCGTCCCGGCGAGCTTAAAAGACGTGGCCAGCTTCTCTCATCGAGGGGGCTTACACCGAGGCTTCACGAGATCGGTACTTTACAGAGGAACAAGGTCAAGCTGATCATCGACAGCGTGGAGCTAATTCACTCGCTTGACAGCCTGCCGCTAGCCAAGGAAATTGATAAAGAGGCGAAAAAAGCGGGCAGAAAGGTCAAGGTGCTGATCGAGATCAATTCGGCAAGAGAGCCACAGAAGGGCGGAATTCTGCCCGAGGATGCGGAGACGTTTATGGAGGCTCTGTCCGAATTTGACAGCCTTATTCTGTCAGGACTTATGACCATGGGCCCTGTGTGTGAGGATCCCGAGGGACTGCGTCCCTACTTCAGAGAGACGAAGGCTCTTTACGACAGATTAAACGAAAACGGAAGGCTCGGCGAGGGCATTCTCTCTATGGGAATGAGCGACAGCTATCTTGTCGCCATCGAGGAGGGCGCTACCCTGGTAAGAGTCGGACGAAAGCTCTTTACAAAATAATTTTTGAGATTTTAAGAAAGGAAGTTTTTAATATGTTTGAAGATTTCATGAAAAAATTAAGAAAAGGAATCGGATCGGACGAGGGTACCGATATTCCCGAATTCCCCACATACGAGGAGGTTACACCCATGAACGTTGAAAGACACGAAGAAATCAGAAAGCCCGCTACTCCCATCGTAGCAAACACCCCCGATGCAGACAGCAACATCGAGCTTAAGGTTGTTCGCCCCGCATCCTTTGACGAGGTAAGCGAGATCGCTGACTATCTTCTTGACGGCTGTACCGTAGTGCTTAATATGGAGATGCTTGACAACGTACAGACCGTACGTATGCTCGACTTCCTTAACGGCGTTACCTACTCCAACGACGGAGAGATCAAGAACGTTGCTAAGAGCACCTACATTATCACTCCCCACAACGTAGACGTTTCCGAGGACGACTGATTTCGTCAGACCCGGACGGGCTGTCGCTATCACCCTGCGACAGCCCCCGTTTTTTAATAAGAGATGCAAGAATTTTTCTATATTATCGCAAAAACCGTGTCGCTTACCCTTGACGTTGTGTCATTCGGTATGATCGCACGTATGCTCCTGCCCTTCTTCGTCGATCCCGAGGAGAGCCGTGTATACGCCATTTCCTGCTACCTGACCGAGCCCTTTATCGCTCCTGTCAGAGCCATTATGGTACGGCTGAATATCGGGCAGGACTCGCCTATTGACTGGGCGTTTTCAGTAACCTATCTCATCATCTTTTTGCTGGGCATGTTCCTGCCTGCGATCTGATGCAGTTTAAATCGGAGAAAATATGACTATTGTAAAAAAGAAAAGGCCGATAGATTATATCATCTATACGGCTGTGATCATTGTCGGCATTATTATTGACCAGCTGACTAAATTCCTGACGGTAAAGTATATGACCATCGGTCAGACCATACCGCTTATCAAGGACTTCCTTCACATCACCTATATCACCAACGACGGCGGCGCCTTCGGTCAGATGGACGGCCCTGTTGAACGTGCTATTCTGCTGACGGTGTCCACCGTTGCCATAATCGGCTTTGCCATCTACCTCTATCTCGGTCACGCAGACGGGATGCTCTACGGCGTGGCTTTCGCTATGGTAGTGTCGGGCGGCTTCAGCAATATGATCGACCGACTTGGCTTTGGATTTTACGTTAATCCCGAGACGGGCATTGGCGAGGTTGTGGACTTTATCGACTTCCGTGGCATCTGGAATGCGGTGTTCAACGGCGCAGATTCCTTCGTCTGCATTGGCGCAGGACTGCTGATCCTTGCGCTGATACTTGATCTTATCAAGGAATCCAAGGCGAAGAAGGCTGCCGAGGTCATCGCAGAGGAGCCCGGTGAAGAAAACGAGCCTGCCGACAAGGGCGACGAGGAATAATGAAGTACATAACCACAGAAGGCGACGCAGGCAAGAGGCTTGACGCACTCTGCGCCGAGATCGCTGAGATAACCAGATCGGCGGCGGCAAGGCTTATTGAGGACGGCAATGTGACCGTATCCGGCAGAGCCCAGCCGAAGAAATATACCGCAAGGGCGGGCGAGGAGATCGAGATCACTCTCCCCGAGGCAAAGGAATGTGAGGCTACCCCTGAGGATATTCCTCTTGACGTGGTGTACGAGGACGACTATATTATCGTCATCAACAAGCCCAAGGGTATGGTGGTTCACCCGGCTCCCGGAAATTACAGCGGAACGCTAGTAAACGCCCTGCTCTATCACTGCAAGGACTCGCTGTCGGGTATCGGCGGCGTTATGCGTCCGGGTATCGTACATAGAATCGATAAGGACACCTCGGGACTTCTGGTAGTGGCGAAGTGCGATGAGGCCCATACTGCGCTGTCGGAGGAGATGAAGCACCACGGCATTGTCCGTCAGTATCGGGCGCTGGTCTCTGGCGGCTTTAAGGAGGACACGGGGACGGTGAACTATCCTATCGGCCGTCATCCCGTCGACCGCAAAAAGCAGGCCGTCATCACCTCGGGCGACCACACCGCAAGGGAGGCTATCACCCATTACAGCGTTCTCGAGCGCTTTAGCGGGGTGAGCTATCTTGCCCTTGAGCTTGAAACCGGCAGAACTCATCAGATACGAGTGCACATGTCCTACACGGGTCACCCACTCCTTGGCGACGAGGTATACGGCAAGAGCAAGACCCAGTTTGAGAAGCGTCATCCGAAGCTATTCTCGGGCCAGGCTCTCCACGCAAAAATGCTGACCCTGACTCACCCGAAAACAGGCGAGCGAATGACCTTTGAATGTCCTCTGCCCGAGGAATTTGAGAAGGCGCTTGAGCTTCTCCGCAAGGAGCAAAATCAGTGATTTTCGCCCTGTTTTTAGATAAAATGTAAAGAAAAGTATGAAAAAAGACCGCAAAAATGCGGTCTTTTTTTGTTTGCGCTCAGCAGGATACTGTCATCCTGAGCGGTAGTAAGCTTTCTCGAAGACTGTTTCAGCAGAGCGAAGGATCTCCTTTTTTGGAGCCTTTCGCCACTCAGACTTTGGCAAGGGTCAGCACCTCATCAAGCGGACGACCAATGGGAAAAAGGAATGCAGAATTCAGAATGCAGAATTCAGAATTACAACTCATCCGTCAGCACAGCGCTGTCATCCTGAGCGGTAGTAAGCTTTCTCGAAGACTATTTCAGCAGAGCGAAGGATCTCCTTTTTGGAGCCTTTCGCCATTCAGACTTTGGCAAGGGTCATCCTCATCCGCTTCGCATTCGCTCAGCACCTTCCCCTATCTTGGGGAAGGCTAACTCTGCACTCTGCTCCAACTCTTGAAACATAGTCGTCCTGCTCGCAAGGACAAGCCTTGCTCCCATTACTCCTTGTTTCTGCGCATTCGCTACGACAAAAACGATTATTAACCGTTTTTGTCTGCTCACTGCATTCTGAATTCTGCATTCTGCATTTTTATTATTGCTCGGGCCCTTTAAAGTACCTTTGAAAGAAAGTCTTGCAGCCTCGCATCCTTGGGATGATTAAACACTTCTTCGGGAGTTCCCTGCTCCTTGATGATGCCCTCGTCGATGAAGATAACCTTGTCGGCTACCTCACGGGCAAAGCCCATCTCGTGAGTTACGATTACCATTGTCATTCCCTCGCCTGCAAGCTGCTTCATCAGGTCGAGAACCTCGCCTACCATCTCGGGATCAAGGGCGGAGGTGGGCTCGTCAAAGAGCATTACCTCGGGGTTCATTGCAAGGGCACGGACTATGGCGATTCGCTGCTTCTGTCCGCCCGAGAGAGTGGAAGGATAGGCGTCCGCCTTGTCCTGAAGGCCGATGCGCTCAAGCAGATTCATTGCCTGTGCCTGCTTTTCGGCTACGATCTCCTTTTTGGTCTTTAAGGGAGTCTTGGGCTCTGTCTTTTTAGAAAAGAAGCGGCGAAGCTTCTCACGGCGCATATTGCGGACTGCGATATGAATAGGAGCCAGAGTGATATTATCAAGCACCGTCTTATTATTAAAGAGGTTGAACTGCTGGAACACCATACCGATATGCTCACGGTGAATGTTGATGTCCACGCTCATATCAGCAATGTCCACGCCATCAAAATATATAGATCCGCCTGTGGGATCCTCCATACAGTTAAGGCAACGGAGAAGCGTGGATTTACCCGAGCCGGAGGCGCCTAGAATAACAACCTTCTCGCCCTGGTGGACAACCATATCCACACCACGAAGCACCTGCTTGCCGTCGTCCTCAAAGGTCTTTTCAAGCCCCTCGACACGAATTATTTTCTTATCATAATTTACTGCCATTTTTACACCGCCTTTGCCTTTTTCTTCACTGTCCTGTTCTTGTCGCTCTTGGCAAAGCTTCTCTCAAGCAGCTTAACAAGGAGAGTGATAAGCAGAACGAGTAGGATATAGATAAGCGCCATTACGATATAGGGCACCATCTTCTCATAGTTCTTGCTACCGATGGTGCTGAGTGCGGTATACAGGTCGTATACGGTGATAAAGCTGAGCACCGAGGTCTCCTTGATAAGAGTGATAAACTCGTTGCCAAGGGTGGGAAGAATATTCTTGATAGCCTGGGGAATGATGATCTTTACCATAGTGGTACTGTATGAAAGACCGACCGCACGGCCTGCCTCCATCTGACCACGGTCAACAGAGTTAAGGCCGCCACGCATGATCTCGGCAACGTAGGCGCCGCTGTTCATACCGAAAACGATAATGCCCACGACAATAGAGTCAACCTCCTTAACCCCGAGGCTGGGCAGCAGCACGTAGTATGCCAGCAAAAGCTGAACTACCATAGGCGTACCTCTGAACATAGCGATATACACGCTGCAGATCTTGTCGAGGATACGGACTGCCAGCTTATATTTGGGAGCCACCTTTACAACGGCGATCACCGTACCGATTATGATACCGATGATAAGACCGATAACGGCAACTCTGATAGTATTTATAAGACCCGTAACAAGCAGATCCTGGAAATAATCGCTCTCCATAGCGGAGAGGAATTTCTCAATTTTCGTACTCCAGTTCATAAAAAAACTCC
>JAZSMV010000090.1:0-3562 GCA_045536065.1 Eubacteriales bacterium
TCGCACCATACGGCAAATAAATTTTTGATGGATTTTTTAGGATTTTGACGCAGTCAAGTGCGTACTTTACAAGACGAAAGCCTTAAAAAGACGCTAAAATTTATCGCCGTAGGGCTTATGGGTTCGATTACCTTACGGCTAACCAATGGCTAAAAATCAAAAGGAGCTTTTTATGGAAAAGGATAACAAGAAGAAAACCGTCGATAACACCGAAAAGCACAACGTGAGAAACTACCGCAAGGATGCTCCCGGCGCCGTATCGGGTATCAACACTCCCGGCATCGAGCTTCCCGCCTTCAATCCTCCCGTTCCCAACCGTGCCTGGACCGCAATGCGCCAGGGCCTTGACATTGACAATCTGACCGAGGAAGAGAAGCGTGATATGTACTACGGCAGGGACAATATCTTTTAATATTATCATTAATGTAGGAAAAGGTCTGATTTTTGGCTATACTCTGTGAGCGTAGTCTGAAATCGGGCCTTTTTTTGTGTTTTTTATTGAAAAAGCCTTTCCTTTGTGATATAATAAACTAAAACTTGAAGGGAGATAGCTATGATAAGAGAATTTTCGGTAAAGCCGAAGCCTACGAATAATAAAGCAAGAGCGCTTTTTATAGCCTGTATGCTGCTTGCCTTTCTGTTCATTATCGGATCTACGCTGATCTCCACTTATCGGGGAGTTGTCAGCCTTGCGGGAGTGCTCTTTCTGTGCGCCGCCCTCGTTACCTACACAAAATACATCTCTCCAAGCTATTTCTATGATATAACCTTCGACTCCTCTGACAGACCAATTTTCGTTGTCCGTCAGCAGATAGGAAAGAGATATACCACCCTCTGCCGTATCGGTCTTGCCGAGATCGTTAAGATAGAGAAGGAGAGCGCAAAGGAGAGACGTGATCACAAGACCCCCTCGGGCGTTGTCAAGTATACCTATCTTCCAACCCTCGACCCTGCCGAGAGCTACCGCCTTACCACAAGCGGAAGATATGAGCGTGCGGAGATACTTATTGAGTCCAGTGATGGCTTTGCCGAGCTGCTTTCGGCATACTCTGCCGAGGCGAGAGAAATGCGCACCGAGGATGACGACGAATATTAGAAAAAAGGGCGAAAAGCCCTTTTTTCTATAACAAAATAAACATTATGCGCCTATTTTCCTGCCTTTTTCAAGAACAAGATCCTTTGCTTTGATAAGGCAGTAGATCAGCATAAATGCGGGAATTATCAGCATAATTCCTCTGCCTATAAGGCTCTCACGAAGCTCCGAAATAACTATCCCGACGGGTATGGAAAGAAGTATTGCCATAGCCGTTTTTTTAATTCCGATCATCCTGTGTCCGATCTCCTTTGGGAGCAGAGCAATGCCGAGAGAGGCATTGACCGTCTGGCATATCAGCAGGGACAGACCTGCGCCGAAGTAACCGAGCCGACCGATAAGCATATAATTAAGGATAATACAAAGCACAGCGTCGCTAAGCGAAATAAAGACCGACTCTTTTATCCTGCCCGAGTAGGCAATGCCCACCGTCGCCACAGTGGAGATAAAGTAAAAGGGTGTTGACAGGGCGATGGGGAGCAGGGCAGGGAAGGCGTCAAAATACTCCTCGGGTGCCAGGATTCGAAGCACCTCCGGCGCCGCTCCCACAAGGCATAGCGACAGTGCGCAATAGCCCAGCGTCATAGGGGCGATCAGCTCGGATATTTTTCTCTGTTCCTCCGCCCTCAGCCGACGGATTATCCAGGGTGACAGAGCAGAGCCCACCGCTGTCACCACGAACTGAAGCACCGAACCCATAGAGTAGACCACCGAATATTTTGCCAATGCTCCCGCACCCATAACCGATGAAATTATTATCTTGTCCGCCTGACTTGTGACGGCGCTTGACACCGAGTGGGGCAGCAGAGGCAATGCAAATTTAAAGGCGGTTTTTATTTTTCTTCGGCCCGGCTCTGCCTTTCCTCGTGAGAGTATCCACCATAGCGAAAATGCCGCAATGCAGATGGACACGAACAGGAGAGAATATATCCTTACAGGGTAGCCGAAATCTCTGGTTTTCAGCGCCCATACGGTGATGATAGCTGGCAGGACCGAGCTTATAAGATTTACAGCAACCACAGTTTTATATTTGTAGTAAAACCTTGCACGGCTCATCATAATTCCGATTATTCCGTCGCACAAAAGCTGAAGGCTCAGAGGTATATAAAATACCCGTTTCAGCTCCAAAAATGGCGAAAATGTAAACAATAGTAGACTAATTAACAACGAAACGCATACCGAAAGGGTAAGCGCCGCCCGTAAAAACGATCCTTGCTCGCCCTCGCTTAGCTGCAGACCACGGTATATTGCGCTGCCCGAATTGAAGGCCGAGCAGATAAGTGATGCACCGCCCAACAGGGTCATATAAAGTATGATTTTTCCATAGGCCTCACCGCTTATCAGCCTTGTAAAAATTGGTGTGACGATAAACCCCACTCCCTTGGTCACTCCGCTTGACAGAAGATACCAGGCGGAGGCTCTGGCGGGCAATTTTATTTTCGGTTCCTGCGGCTTCAATATCCTTGTTTTTGGCTCTCTGTGGACGCCATTTCCTCCTTCTTGGGATTTTCTTGGCAAAATCTATTGATTTTTGCGTATTTTTGTGCTATATTTTTTGTATCTAACGTTTTTTTAGGAGAAGTATTATGTTCAAATTACAGTATCTTAACGAGCTTATGGAAACGGTCATCAGACGTAACCCTGGCGAGCCCGAGTTTCACCAGGCAGTCCTTGAGGTTCTTGAGTCGCTTGAGCCGGTTCTTGAGCAGAGCCCCGAGTACATAGAGAGCGGCGTTCTTGAGCGCCTTGTAGAGCCCGAGAGAATTATCAAGTTCCGTGTTCCCTGGATCGCAGACGACGGCAAGGTAATGGTAAACCGTGGCTTCCGTATTCAGTTCAACAGCGCTATCGGTCCTTACAAGGGCGGTCTTCGCTTCCATCCTTCGGTAAACGAGAGCATTATCAAGTTCTTGGGCTTTGAGCAGACCTTCAAGAACTCCCTTACAGGTCTTCCTATGGGCGGCGGTAAGGGTGGCTCCGACTTTGATCCCAAGGGCAAGAGTGACAAGGAGGTCATGCGCTTCTGTCAGAGCTTTATGACCGAGCTTGCAAAGTATATCGGAGCAGATACCGACGTTCCCGCAGGCGACATCGGTGTAGGCGCAAGAGAGGTTGGCTATCTCTTCGGCCAGTACAAGCGCCTCAGAAATGAGTTCACAGGCGTTCTCACAGGTAAGGGAATTCCTTACGGCGGCTCGCTTATCCGTCCCGAGGCAACAGGCTTCGGCGCAGTTTATTACACCGTTGAAATGCATAAGTTCTTCGGCGTTTCCATAGAGGGCAAGACCTTTGCAATTTCCGGCTTCGGCAACGTTGCCTGGGGAAGTGTAAAGAAGATCACCGAGCTTGGCGGTAAGGTGGTTACCATCTCGGGTCCCGACGGCTACGTATACGATGCCGACGGTATCAACACCGAGGAGAAGATAAATTATCTTCTCGAAATGCGTGCATCCTGCCGTAACAGAGCAG
>JAZSMV010000076.1:0-23951 GCA_045536065.1 Eubacteriales bacterium
CTGCTCGGGAGCGCCGAGACCAAGGTAGGAAAGGGATGCCTCGTAAAGAATCATACTACCAAGGCTTAAAGTCATAGATACGATAAGCTGAGGCATTACGTTAGGAACAAGGTGCTTGAAGATCTTTCTGGACGTGGAATAACCCATAGCCTCTGCCCCAACCATATACTCCTGCTCTCTGAGAGACAGTATCTGACCGCGCACAAGACGGGCAGTACCCGACCAGGAGATAAGGGTAAGGAAGCCCATCAGCCAATAGATCTTGTACTGATAGTCGAACATTGTTATTCCGCCCTCACGCAGACCGTCGATAATCGTTCCGACGATAAGCAGTATAGGGAAGCCGGGCAGACACATGAGAATATCGCATATTCTCATTATGATATTATCAACAGCGCCGCCGAAGTAGCCGGCAATACCGCCGAAGATAATACCGAGGAAGGTTACGATAAATACCGCCATAAAGCTGATACCCAGCGAGATCTTACCGCCGTTCATCAGTCTTGCCAGCACGTCCTTACCTGTCTTGTCGGTGCCAAGAGGATGATCAGCGCTGGGAGCGGAGAGCATATTATCCGTAAGATTTGTTTCAATTACCTGCCAGAAGCCGTGAACGTTTCCGTCCTCGTCTGTGTATTCATTCCACTTCTGGGTGTACTCAACCTTACCGCTCTTGTCTATCTCTGTGGGAGATACACGGTAGATCAGGGGACCTACCCAGCAGAAAAGGAAGAGTGAGATTACCATTATAAGACCGACAATACTAAGCTTTGAGCGGAAGAATCTTCTGATGACCATCTGCATAGGAGACATCAGCTTCAGGGTCTGCTCGTGAGTTACGGTTTCTTCTACGGGAGCCGTGGTTTCTTCAACCTGGGCATTGATCTTTTCGTTTTCCATACCGCACCTCCTTAACCAAGCTTAACTCTCGGGTCAACCACAGCGTACATAAGGTCGGCGAGAAGAACGCCGATAACGCTGAGGAGAGCGAGGAACATATTGTATCCCATTATGAAGGGAATGTCTGCAACCAGCATTGCGTCAAAGGCCACGTTACCGATACCGGGGAGACCGAATACCTGCTCTGTGATGATCGCACCCGAGAACAGACCGGGCAGAAGTCCGGCAAGAGAGGTTACGAGAGGGATCATAGTGTTTCTGAACGCATGCTTGTAAATAACCACCTTCTCCTTAAGGCCCTTTGCTCTTGCGGTACGGATATAGTCGGAGTTAAGAACCTCAAGCATATTCGTACGTGTCATTCTCATTCGTCCACCGATAGAGAGAATTACAACGGTGAGAATAGGAATGAACAAGTGCCACATCTGGTCCATCAGCAGCGCAAAGCCCGACAGGTCCTTTGATGCGTCGATAAGACCCGACGCAGGGAACCACTCCAGCTGAATTGCGAAGATATTCTTAAGCAGCTGACCGAAGAAGAATGAGGGAAGGGAAATACCGATCATTACAAGCACGGTAACGATATAGTCACGTACAGAGTACTGATGGGTAGCGGCGGTAACGCCAAGGGGAATTGCGATAAGGAACTCGAATATTGTTGCGATAGCGGCAACTGCGAAGGATACGCCCATGTGGGCCTTGATAACGTCAATTACGGGAATACCGTATTTGAAGCTGTTACCGAAGTCAAGCTTAAGAAGCTTGCCGAGCCAGGAAAGGTAGCCCTCGAAGATGTTGGTGTCAAGACCGTACTGCTTGAGCATCGCATCAATCAGCTCCTGGGATGTTTCAGCACCGGTGGTGGTTATAGAAGAAAGCTTCTGTGTAACGAAGTCAACCGGCATACATCTGATAAGAACGTAGATAATCAGAGAAACGCCCAGAAGAATAAGTATAGACTGCGCAAGTCTTTTAACTATGTATTTTAACATCTAGCGTCCTCCAATCATCTTTTTTTCTTTTTGTTTTTATAAAGTCTATCGTAGTCCTTCATATCCTCTTCGTCAATATTCTCTACGGGAATAACGTAAGGATACTTCTTGCGGAGAATAGCGGGACGCTTCTCCTCGGGAAGAAGGAATACAGTAACTACTGCTGAAACTGCAGCCACGCCGGCAATACTGCCTGCAATAATACCGCCGTTTCCGTTCGCTCCCGCTCCGCTTCCTGCATTCTCTGTAAACTTGATTTCCCAGAGTCTGTCGAGAGGAGAAGAGTAGGGATTGATGTCCTCGGGAAGAGAGGAGGAATCGATAATATTTGCATTGTATGCGTAGAGCTGCTGTCTCTGGTATACGGGAAGCTCAACCGCCAGGTCAAGAACGTAGCCCATAGCCTGCTCATAGAGAGCGGTGCGGACAGCACGGTCGTCGGTCTCACGGGCATCGTCAATGATCTCGCTCATCTGATCGAGAATATCCTGCTCCATCCAATAGCTGTCGTTGGAGAGGGTGGGATTGTAGCCCCAGGCCTTTACGCTGGCTGCGTTGGAGTTCTTGTGATATACCTGTTACATATCGGGGTCAACCGTTGTACCCCACGCTGCCGCCCATACTGCCAGCGATCCTGTGGAAAGCTTGGTCAGAGCCTGAGAGTCTGCAACAACCTCAACGTCCCAGCCGCACTCGTTAAGGAGCTTTGCTGCGGTCTGGAATACCTGATAGGTGGGGTGGTCTGTAAGGTTAGAGCCTGCAATGGTGAAGGTAACCTTGAGATCGCTTTCGGAGTAACCCATAGAGTGGCTGTAAGCATTCTCCATAAGAGAGAGAATGTTCTCCTTAGCCTTTTCCTCTGTGAAATTAAGGTAAGGATAGGTGTGACCGTTATAGGTCTCGTTATGTCCGCTGTCGTCCTTCGGGTAAGCCCAGCTTACTGTGGACATAGGCCAGAAGATTCGCTCTGCGGTACCTGCGTCATAATACTGAAGCGCAAGGCTTGTATCCATTGCCGCCATAATAGCACGGCGCAGATAAATGTTGGGAATATAGGATGCGTTGATACCGATATAACCGTAACCGAGCTGGCTTACCGAGATCTTCTTGAAGCCACGATCCTCAAGCTTGTTGAGCGTGCTCATATTCTCCTTGGTAAGCTGGGGAGTTACGTAATGAACGGTGCCCGACTGAAGCATTGTGATAGCGTCTGTTGTGGGAACGATCTGGTAACGCACCTTATCGATGTTTACGTGATAGTCGATCTCGGAGTCGGAGGGAAGGCTTGCTTCCATACTCTCCTCGAAGTGGGGGTTGGACTTGAAGTAAACTACGTTGTTGCTGAAGAACTCGGTGCCGGTGGGATTATCCTTACCGGTGTTATCGGTCGCCATATATGCGCCCGCACCCATAGGAACGGTAACGTTTCTCTGGGACTGGATAACGTTGGTCATGTAGTCGAAGCTTGCATAATCAACACCGAAGTTGTTGTTCTCAATATCAACCTCATAGCCCTCTGCGTAATAGTGCTGAGGAGCAACGGCAAAGGAGAAGTTCCATACTGCCTTGGGGTCGATACCGTTTATCTTGATCTGAAGCACGTCGTACTCGTCATTGTTGAGAGGAGTGCCGTCGGGCTTGTGATCGTGAGCTACGGTGTAGGTGGTCTCACCGATGGTAACGCTGTCTACGTCGGTGGTGTGACCGAGAGATACGATACCTGTGATGTTGGGGTAGAGAAGCTCGCCGTCAGCCATATTCTCCTTAAGGATAACCTCCTTAGCCTGCGCCATATACAGGGTCTGAAGCTCCTGTGCGGTTGCCCAGGCGGAGAGAATAATGTGAAGCTCGGAGTTGATCTTGGAGTCGTAAACGTACTTTACTGCCTGCTCCTTGGTGGTGATGTTGGAGGGGTAGTCACGGCTGACCTCAAGAATAACAGACTTATCTGCATTGGCCTTGCCGTCCTTTTCGCCGAACTCTACGTCAACGTAGCCCTCCATATACATAAAGGAGGTGATCTCGTCAAAGCCGTGGCTCTTGTAGGGCTCGTCGGTGTAGGCCTCCTTTGCCGCCTCGTAGTCGCTCTCAAGCTCCTTCTTGAAGAGCTCAAGGGTCTTTTCGTAGTCGGCGAGGAGCTGTGCGTTAGTCACCTCGGAGGGATCAGAGGAAACTGCCTCCTTATAGCCGATACTGAGGGTCCAGGCATTGATAGCCGCTCTCATCTTCTCCTCTGTGGTGGAGTAGTTGCCCGAGGGAGTCTGTGCAGTCTGTCTGAACAGGTTAATTAGCTCGGTGATACGGTTAGATGCCTTGGTTCTCGCCTGTGCGGTCAGCTGCTCGTCGGCGTTAACACCGCCGGAGAGGTTCTGCTGAATTCTGTACTGGGAGAGTCCCTGAATATCGGTGGAGTACATTGTGGACGAGCCTGTGTAAACGGGGTCGAGGTAAACGTACAGATTGAAGAGAACGTCCTCAATGGTAAGAGCCTCGCCGTCGGAGAACTTAAGCCCGTTCTTGATAACGAAGGTGTAGGTTGTTACACCCTGCTTATCGGGGTTTTCGCTTTTTTCATTAATGTCGTAGGACGATTCGTAGTCCAGAACAACTACCGCATAGTCCGGACCGAAGGCGACGTGAGCGTCGCCATTCTCGTCGGTGTCGGAGCTAAGCATACCGATCTGGGTCATTGATACGATCGTACCGTCGGATGCGCTGGTTGAGAAGAAGGGATTGAAGAGACCGTCCAGGGTTTCCGTCATAATAACGAATGCCTGATCTCCACTGCCCGAGCAGCTCGAAAGCGCAGATGTGATACCAAGTAACATAGAGATACAGAGTATCAGTGAAATTATTCTATTTTTCATTTTCTGCTCCTTTCGTAATTAGTTGCCGGGGATAATGGAGACTGCATCTCCGTCGAGCTCAATACCGAATGAGTTGTTGCCGGAATTTGCCTTTTCAACAGAGATATCGTATTCGATGCCCTCTGTCTCGCCTGCGCCTACAAGAACGCCGATGGTATAGTCGGTGTTGCCTGCAAGTCCGCTGCAGCTGTCGCCGATAAGAAGTCTACCGCTTACGGTAACGTTCTTGAACTCAGCGCCCTCTGCAACGCCGCCTGCGAGCAGACCGAAGCCTGCGCCGGGTGCAACGCTCATAAGGTTGATGGTGTGTGTGATATTCTCAAGTCTGAGATTTTCAATATAAGCGGTTTCGCCGAGGGTAGAGAAGAGACCGTTGTTAAGTCTGTTTCTCGAGGTGCTCTCGATGGAAACGTTGCTTATTGTGTGACCGTTACCGAAGATCTTGCCGGAGAACTTGTCGTTTCCGAATGCGCCGGGCCATTCAAGACCTGTAAAGTCAAGGTCGGCGTAGATCTCATAGTAGCCCTCGGTGTCTGCGTATCTGCGCAGATCCTCGGTGGAGTAGATCCTGTATCTCTCGCCCTCCTGCCAGGTGGTGAAGAGCTTGATGGTAGGAGTCTTGGAGGTAGCGGTTGCGGGATCCCACTCACCGCTGATGTACTTCTTTGTGCCTGCCTCGTTGGAGATGCCCTCAACCTCGGTCATATCGTCAAGGTAGTATACCTTGTCGAGAGTGTAGCCCTCTCTTACGGGGAAGTTATCCATATCAAGAGTAACTGCTCCTTCTGCCCATTCGGGAATGGTAAGGTTGATTGCGGATGCGGTTGCAACGAGAACGGTCTCGCCGTTTGCATCCTTTGCATAGATCTCATACTCATAGTAGGGAACCCATGCGGCATAGAGAGTCATCTCGTTTTCGGTAAGTCTGTCGGTCTCGAAGTCCCACTTACCGGAGTAGGTGTAGCCAAGCTCGGGGTTATTAGGATCGATAAGTGACATCTCTCTGTACCAGCCGGCAAGGAAGTAGCCTGCCTTGGTAACGGTAAGAGGATTGTTCTTATCACGTCTTTCGTCCTCGGGGGAGAGGAGCTTGATTCCGTCCTCGCCCATATCCTCGGGCTTGAAGAGGTCAACGATAGTGGAGTCGCTACCCTTGAAGGTACCGCCGTTGGAATCGTAGGTAACCTTTACGGTGTAGCCGTCCTTCTCGAAGTCGGAGTAGTAATCGTTGTTGCTGCTTGCGATAGCCCATACAATACCTGCAATAAGGAAGATAGCGCCTGCAATCGCAGCGATAAGAACGGCAAGATTGATCTTGCTTCCGCCCTCTCTGTACTTCTTGATTAGCTTGTCGATCTCGGGAGCTCTGTTAATAGGCTTCTTGGGAGTATTAGGTGCGGGAGTAGGCTTTGCCTCTGCCACGTATCTTGCGATCTCCTCACGCTTTGCCTTGATCACCTCGGGATCAAGCTCGGGTTCCTCCTTCTCGTCCTCCTCCTTCTTGAGAAGCTCGGGATGGTTCTTCAGAAGCTTGATAAAGATGATAAGAACAACGATAAATGCAATAACAACTACCGCAAAGATCACGGTAAGAACGATAACAAGCACAAGATCGGACTCGGTCTTGTCATCAACGATAGGAGTATCTACCTCTTCGTCATCTTTAGAGAGGAACTCAAGGTCGGCGATTCTTTGCTCTGCGTTGGTAAGGATCGACAGAGTGTCAACCGATACAAGCGCACGCTGCTCGTCGCTTACGATCTTGTTGTATGCCGCTCTTGCCGCCTCAACCATTCCCTTGTGAGCAAGGGTGATCTCCTTGGTGTTGGTGGGAAGACGCTTTATGGTCTCGATTGCAGAGAGAGTGATCTCATCTGCGGAGGTAGCGCCCGAAACGGTGAAGTTGAAGTACTGGTTCCAGATAAAGGAATCGTAATACTTACCGTTAGAGGGACGGATCATTGTGATCTTGTTTTCCACACTGCCAACGTAGTCGATAAAGTTAGCGCCGTAGAGGAAGTTGCAGGGCAGTGAGGTAACGTTCCACATGAAGAAGGGAATAACGCCCTGACCCTTATAGGTAATAGGATTGTTGTAGTAGTCCTTGAATTCATAGTCGCCGATAGCGGGGATATGCTCCATGGACTCATAGTATGCGTTGTCGTATTCCTCCTCGAGAACGGGTGCCTCGTAGCTTGCGAAGGATACGAACATAAGCTTGTTACAGCCGTAGAATGCCTTGTGTCCGATAGCGGCAACGGTGGAGGGAAGAACTACCTGACGTACTTCGTTTCCTGCAAATGCCATTGCGCTGATCCTTACGGTATCATCCGCAACGGTAGCAACGTCGTCGCCCATCCAGGCGATAAGCTCAAGTCCGTTGGGAACTACTCTGTAAATAGAGCCGTCAATGATCTTGATGCTGTCGTTTAAGTCGAAGGTATATACGGTCTTTACGTGATCCTCACCGAGGAAGCTGTCTGTCACGGTGGAGGAGAAGGGATCGACGATACAGTTTGCGAAGGGGTTGTCACCCATATCCACAATGTACTGTCCGAGAATAACGTCAAACCTAGTGGGCTCATCCTTGTAGAAGGCGTGAGTACCAAGGTATCTGGTGTTGAACAGGTCGATCTCTGTAATAGCGGTGCAGGCGAATGCGTAATCGCCGATATAAGCGGCATTTTCCTCACCTCTGATGCTTGCAAGGTTATCGCAGTAGGAGAATGCGCCCTCGCCGATCACAACGTTGCTCTCTCTGAGTATTACGTAGAGCATCTCTGAGTTGTAGCAGAAGGAGTAGTCGCCGATGATCTGTACGTCATTAAGCGAAACGAAGTTAAGTGCGCACTCTGCGAATGCGTAGTTACCAACCTCGGTCACCTTGTCAAGATTTACACTGCTGAGCTTGTCGCAGTACTGGAATGAACAGTCTGCAATGCGTGTAAGCTTGTCGCCGAGAGAAACGCTCTCAAGGCTCTTACACATTGCGAATGCGTAGCTTCCGATTCTCTCGAGAGATGCAAGATCGATCTCGGTAAGAGCGGGAGCGTAGTAGCGGTAGGTGTACTCGCCCTTATCGGTAATATCAACGCTCTGATAGTTCTCGTCGGCATATTCGTAGTGAACGTCGCCGGAGAATGCGTAATCGCCGATGCTGATAACACCGCTGAGGTCGATATCCTTAAGGGAAGAGCAGTTGTAGAATGCACGGTCGCCGATTCTTGCACCCTCGCCGATGGTAACGCTCTCAAGGTTGGATGCGCCATAGAATGCGCCATCCTCGAGGGTAACGTTCTTACCAATGGTAAGTGAGGTGATAGAGCCGTCGAGAACTACGTAGTATACGGGCATCTCACGCTCGATCTGCTTACCGGTCGCACTGTCGTAAACCTTACGTACAACCTTGTAGGACTCTGCGTGATACTGATCGTTGTAGAATGCGTTTCTGCCAACGGTAACGTTGTCGCCGATAACTACCGTGTTAAGTCTTGTGCAGTTAGCGAAGGTGCCGTTTGGAACGGTAAGGCCGTCGCCGATAGTGATGCTTGTGACCTTGCTTCTTGAGAATGCGTACTCACCGATCTTAACGTCGCCACGGAACCGGAAGGTATCAAGACCTGTGTTCTCAAAGGCGTATGCGCCGATCTCGGTAAGATCACCAAGGTTAACCTCACGAAGCTTCTCGCACTCGGAGAATGCGTAGTCGCCAACACGGGTAACCGAGGGAATTGTAACGCTTGCCAGATGAACGTTGCCGGAGAATGCGCCAACGCCAACCGAAACAATATCGGAATTATTAAGTGTGAAGATTGTAAGCGTGGGAGCTACGAGAGCGATCTCGGTTCCCTGAGCATTGGTAAGATACTTACCGCCGTCAACCGCCTTAAAGGCTGTATTGCCTTCTGCCAGGGTAAATCTCTCGATTCCTGCATTTCTGAATGCGTATTCCTCGATAACCGATACGTCCTTGCCGAGAGTAACGCTCTTAAGAGAGGTACACTCGTTGAATGCGCCGGTGGGAATAACCGCAGCGTTGATGGAGATGCTCTGAAGGGAGGAGCAGTTGGTGAATGCGTACTGACCAAGCTTGATCTTCTCAGCCTTGATCTCTGCGCTTCTCAGTGCGGAGTTAGCGCCGAATGCGTACTGACCGAGGGACTGAAGGGTAGCGGGGAGCTTAACGCTCTGAATACCTGCGCACTGGGAGAATGCAAAGTCTGCGATAGCAACCGCATTGTCAAGCTTGATCTCGCCGGTAAGTGCACAGCCCTGGAATGCCGCCTGGTTAATGAACTTAACGTTCTCGATACCCTCCACAACCTTAAGGTTGGTACAGCCGTAGAATGCGCCGTAGTCAATGGTCTCAAGGCTCTTGGGAAGAATGATCTTTTCGAGAGCGGTCATATTTGCGAATGCGTAGGGGCCGATTCTGGTAACGCCCTCGGGGATCTCAACAGATCTGATGGTGCTGTCACCGATGAACCACATCTTCATACTCTCGGGAGCCTCGTCGGAGATCTCGTCGCTGGGGTCCTTAGCTACGTAGTCGTAGTTGGAGAATGCGAACTGACCGATCTCGGTGATAGCCAGAGTGGAGGGGAAGCTTACGTGATTCTTGCTGTCGCCCGCACCGAAGTAGTTGGAGAGGGAGGGACCGGAGGTGATGAAGGGCTCCTTGACGTTTACAGAAACGTTTACGGAGTAAAGGGTGCTCTTGCCGTCCATCATTACCTTTGCGCTGATGGAAGCCAGACCCTCGGCAACCGCAGTTACGGTTCCGTTTGCGTCAACCTTAACGATCTCCTCGTTACCGGAGGAGAATACAACCTCGGTAGCATCGGGGAAGTATGCGTCAAGCTCATAGCGGAGAGTTACCGACTCGGAGGGATAGAGCGAAAGCGCATATCCACCGCCGGGGAACTTCATTTCACTGCCTGTGGTTCCTATATCTCTTTGAGTATTGTCGAGAATATAGAATGCCTTGTTTACGTAGAAGCCGGAAAGCTTGAATTCCTTGGCAACAGGCTTAGTAAATTCCTGATAGCCCTCGTCGCCTTCCTTAAGAACTGTTACGTAGATAGTCGCCGTTTGTCCGTCGGGAGCTCTTGCGGTGATCTTGGCACCGCCGCTCTTAACTGCAACAAGCTGATTGTTTACTACGTTAACAACTCTTGTGTTGTTGCTGGAGTAGGTGATAAGCTCGCCCCACTCGGTAGAAGGATATACTACGGGAGAGAGGTTGTAAACCTCGTTGGGACTGAGTGTGATGTAGATCTCCTTGGAGATACTGCCGTCCTCGCTTGCAAAGCCAAAGGCCTCGAAGTTATCGGGCAGAGCGATCTCGTAGGTTGCGGAGTTCATTGCGTAGTCGTAGGTCGCAATGACAAAGGTGTTCTTGTTATATGCACCCGAGATTATATCGTCGATATAATCGGTAAGCTCATACTCAACGTATGTGGTAGAGTTATACTCGGAGTATATGGGTGTTGCATACTTATCGAAGGAATAGAAGATGGGGTTGCCCGACTCGTCTGTTCCAACGTAGCCTGCCTGAAGCGCCATTGCATAGTGGTTATCGTAAACAGCCATCTTTGCAAAGAGACGGTAGCTCTTGGTGGAACGGTCGTACTCGGTGTAGAATTCACAGCCGGAGAGCACGGGGGCAGAGAAGTCTGTGGTGATGGGGAATACAAACTCATTGTTAAGGTTTGTAAACTTACCGCCATCGCCGTAATCGAGATAGCCTTTCATAGATACGGTGTACTTAGTGTTGTTCTTAAGATTCATATCTATTGCGCTGAACTCGATATCAATGTTTGCGGGTCTGATAGGACCGCCGTCACCGTAGGACTTTCTGATATCGTAATCGGTGGTGCTGTATACTACCTCACCCGTAGAGTCCTCGGTTATCACGATCTCCACACGCTGTGCGTTTCTGAGCATACCTGCCCATACAAAGCGGAGCGAGTTGATCTCGTTATTGCTTGTCTGGTTAGAGAGGGATATGTACTTTCTGTCAGCGGCGTTAAGCTTGTTCTGGGGATTCTGCTCGAAGTAGTAGGAGCCGAGATAGCTTACGTAGTCACCGGTAGAGCCACCGATGGGACGGGAAGCGTATGCGTCGGGCAGAGTCTTATCGAGCATATCGATAGAGTCGTCAAGCTCGTCTGCATTGGTCTCGAAGAAATCAAGGTCAAAGAGGGGAGCCTTGGTCCAATCGCCGTAGAATGCGAGATAGGGAATGTTAAGGTCCTGGGTATCGTCGGCATTGTTAAGCACAACATAGCCCTCAACGTACATACCGTTCTCGAAGTTCTGGTTAAGATACTGCTTGTTTTCGGGAGTAAGAGTGATTCTCACGCTTACGTTGGCAGTCTGTCCTGCCTCGACGGAGATGTTGTTGCCGTTCTGAGTGCCACCGGTTACGGAGAGAATATCCACCTTTGCGCCCTTAAGCTCGTAGGCGGTCTCGGTAACTGTGGTTTCACCCTGTGCGGTCTTGGTATCGCTTACGCCCTCGGTGAGAACGTAGAGCGAAAGATCGTAGGAAAGCGCATTCGAGCCGAAGTTAACGATGCCGAAGTTAAGGGTATAAACGCCCTTCTTCTGAACGTCGTCGCCAAGCTCAAGCTTAGGCTTATCCATTATAGAGCCATCATTGTCGTAAGTCAGTATATAAGCATCTGTTGCAGCGGAGTCAGTAAGGTTGGCAAGACCTGCGCCCTGCTTTCTGACGGAGTAGGGCAATCCGTTTTTACCGATAATTATATCGGCGGTAGACATCATAAGTCTGTTTACGGTCTCGGTGATCTTGAGAGCCTCTGTCTCGGGATCATAGCCGAATTTGTTGATAACAAACTCACGGAGAAGTGCGGTAACACCCGAAATGTTGGGGGTCGCCATGGAGGTACCCGAAATTCTGTCATAGCTCTCACCGGGAACCGAGGAGAGAATTGCGCCGCCGTGTGCGGTGATCTCGGGCTTTATCTTAAGGTCGGGGGTAGGGCCCCAGGAGGAGAAGTCGGAGATGAAGGGACCGGAGGTCTGGGAACGGCTGATCGTGATCTTGCCGCTTCCTGCAGCCGCAAGCATCTCACCGTCGTTCTGGGAGATAGAGCATACGGGAATGTTGGTCTCACCAACGTTCATCTTGATATCACCCGAAACGTTGTTATAAATAATAACGCCTGCCGCACCCATTTCCTTTGCGAGAGCTACCTTTTCCTCGAAGGTGTTGTAGCCACGCTTGATAAGTGCGATCTTACCGGTAACGTCAATGCCCGTATAGTCGGCCGCCGTTCTACCTGCGCCCGCTACCAGCACGTACTCTATTTCCATACTGTCCTTGCCCTCGCCGAGAAGCTCACCTACGAAGTCCTTCTCCTTGGAGAAACGGTCGGTGGACTCAATGAAATACATAATAATATCATTATAAGTAAGGTAGGGAGTCTTAGCACCCTCGATGGACGCTACGGAAATAGCGCCGAGATAGGTGGAGGGAGAGCCTACGGTAGAGCTGTCGGGGTTTGAGGTAAGGGGAAGGTTACCGTTCTTGTCAGAGGAGTATGCGGAGTTGAAGCTGTTGGATGCCGCAACTACAAGAGAGATACCTCTCTCACGGATATCGTCGTATACGCCGGAGATAACCTCCTTATCGGTTGCACGGCTGAAGCCGCAGGCAGTACCGATAGACATATTGATTACGTCAACGCCGAGGGTAACGCAGTCCTCAAGAGCCGCAATGATCCAGGAGGTATGAGAGGTAGACTCGGTATCCGAGAATATCTTCATTGCTGCGATCTGTGCGCCGGGAGCTACGCCTACGAACTCGCCTGTGTAATCCTCGCTCTCAATGTGGGGCAGATAGTTACCTGCGATAACGCCGGCAACGTGAGTACCGTGGTTAGAGAGGAGAGGGAATACGTCAGAATCGTTGTCCGCATAGTCGAAGCCGAAGGGAACCTTGTCGCTTATGTAAACGTCCTCGGCTGTAAGGCCTGCTTCCTTGAACTCTGCCGCCATATCGTTGTTGGCAAGAATGGCTGCAACCTGATCAAAGGTAAGACCCAGTTTATTTCTGTCTGCGGTATAGTTTTTATCAGCGAATGCGGAGTGGTAGTAGTCAAGACCGGTATCAAGCACCGCAACTACGATACCTGTGCCGTCATAACCGTACTGCTCCTTGAAGCTCTCGCTGCTGAAAATACCGGTGTCGTAAACGTTTACCTTGTTTTCAACCAGCTTGGTTTCCTCAGCCTCGTAAACCTCGCCGACGATAACGGTTGCATTACCGGACATAGCCTTGCAAACGTCCTCGAAATCTGCCGCCTTGATAGTGATCTCAAAGCCGGACATAACTACGTTGTAGCTCTCGCCGAGAGTGTAGCTTATGCCGTCAAGCTTTTTACGAAGGGCAGAGGATTCTGCGAGAATATCCTTACGTACGCCCTCAGCATCCTCGGTGAGAACGTATTCGGTGAAGGAAAGCGAGCTTCCTGATTTGTCGTACGCATCAAGAAGTGTGGAGGCGTGAGATTTGATAATGATAGAGATCTCATCCTCCGGATCAACAGTGTCGGGAAGCTTATACATCACCGAGTTGTCGATCAGATTTTCGGTTCCCACGTTAAGGGAGCCTGTGATGTCGCTTATTGACGGGCTTGACCCGTAATAAGTCGTTCCGCTTGCGGTCATCGTTACCGACAGTACGGTAGAGATGAGCATGACCAGTGCGATCACACCCGTCAGCAAACGGATCCTTTTGTTTTTCTTTGACATGTGTTTTTTGCCTTTCTGACTTTTTTGCAACACATAATTACTAATACAAAATAAAATAATTATTATGCGCGCATCTTATATGATAGCATAAAAGTCGAAAAAAAGCAAGAGATTTAGCGAATTTATGCAAAAATTAAATGTAAACAATGTATAAATATTTAATGCCGAATGGATAAATTTGCATTTTTCTATTGATTTTCATTCAAAAACATGATATGATATAAATGTATGTTGTCGGCATTTTTCGGCAGCCATTGACGGATTATTATTTGTAAGGAGAAAATAAATGAAAAAGATGAACAAAGCAATCGCTTCAGTCCTTGTGGTACTGATGTTGCTTTCCTCCGTTCTGTTTGTTCTCACCTCCTGTGGTGACGATACCGACGAACCCGGTGGTAACAACGGACCCGGTGGCAACGGTGGCGGCGACGGTTCCTCAGAGACCGTGACCTATACCGTTAAGATCGTTACGATGGGCGGTATGCCTATTGCTAACCATCCCGTATATATTTACGAATATATCGACGGATCTATCGGAGAGATAATTGACGGTGCTTATGCTGCAACCGACTCAGAGGGTAAGGCTAGCTTCAATCTTCCCGAGGGCAAGTATGCGGCAAAGGTTAATCTCGGTCTTCCCGAGGGCTATAATGCCGAGAACTTCTATCCCTTCGTTTCCAATGACCTTAATATCACTCTTACATCTTCGGTAATTTCCGACCCAAGCCTTATTGGTGTAAGCTACTCCACAGGCGACATTATCCACGATTTCACCTTCAACAGCACTATTCTTGTTAAGGATGAGACCGGCAATATGGTAACAGAGGATCAGGTATTCACTCTCTCCGAGGTTCTTAAGGAGAAGGAAGCCGTGCTTATCAACTTCTGGTATACCTCATGCTCCTGGTGCGTTACCGAGTTCCCTCTTATGCAGGAGGCTTATGAGAAGTATCAGGACGATATCGCTATCATAGCTCTTGATCCCCCCGAGATCGCCAGCGATACTCAGATAGACTTAGAGAGCTTCCAGAGATCCTACGGTCTTTCCTTTAACGTAGCTCTTGATACCGCAGGCCTATACTCCGCATTCGGTGTAACAGGCTATCCCACATCTGTTATGATCGACAGATACGGCGTTATTACCTTTATTCACTCGGGCGCAATCACCAGCGAGAGAGTGTTTGACGTTATTTTTGATTTCTTCACTGCAGATGACTACAAGCAGCAGCTTGTTTATGACTTCGACGACATCGTTCCTAAGGAAAAGCCCGATGTAGAGCAGCCCGACAGCTCTGTTATTGCAGGCGCATTCGAGAAGGACGGCGAGAAGCCTCTTAACGTCGAGTACCGTAATGATGAGGATGACGAATACTCCTGGCCCTTCATTAACGGCGTTATCGACGGTGGCGACGAAAATATCAACTGTATTTATCCCAGCAACTCCTACAAAGAGGGCTCCTATGCACAGCTTATCTTTGATATTCCTCTTGCGGCAGGCGAGGCTCTCGCCTTTGACTACTTCGCATCCACCGAGCGTGGCGCAGATATGCTTTACGTTGTTGTAAACGGCAAGGATATTTACACCATCTCCGGCGAGAGCGAGGAGTGGAAGACCTGTTATGCCTTCGTTGCAGAGGAGACCGATGTTTACGAGGTAGGCCTTGTATATATGAAGGACTCCAGCGACGACGTTGGCGCTGATACCGTTTATCTTAAGGATCTCCGTGTTGTAACAGAGTATGATATTACGGAAGAAACCTACATTATCCGTTTTGCAGCAACCAATCCCGATGACTTTAGCGAGTATAAGGATTACGTAGAGGAATACCTCGGCACAGACGGTTACTATCACGTAGGCTCTCCCAACGGTCCCATTCTTCTTGCTGACCTTATGGGTTACACCAGATTCAGCGAGAACAACACCGTTTACTATATGGCTACCGAGCTTGCAAACAACGGTAATATCTCTAATGAGGAGTACAACAAGATCATTGAGTATTGCAACTACGCATCTAACTCCGCTATCTACGGTGTTTGCTCTGTAACCCTTGAGCTTAAGGAGCTTCTTGATAAGATCGTTTACTACTTCGGCAACAGCGAAAATAAGGACGACTGGAAGCGTATTTGCTGCTACTATGATGCTTATGGTACAGATGGTAAGCAGCTTGAGGACCCCATCAAGGGACTTTCCTTCTTCTCGGCTTACGACGTAATCGAGAGCGAGCAGGGAAGCACCGATTTCCCCAACTCCTTTACTTATGATAGAGTAATTATGCCCAGAGGTCTTCTCGGTAAATTTACTCCCACCGTTTCCGGCACCTACCTCATTATGTCCAACACCTATGATGAGGAGACCGACACCCACGCTGAGTGTAATGCCTGGATCTTCGTTGAGGGAGAGAATGGCGCAAGAACCGAATGGCTTACCTATGATAACGTTGATAGATTTAATACAACAGATAACAACAACTGCTACATTGTAGCATATTTTGAGGCAGGCGTTGACTATTACATCGACATTGCTTACTACGACGTATACGGAGTAGGTACTATTGATTACAGAGTAGAGCGCCTTGGCGGCGAGGGCTATTACAGATTCAGCCTTGCGTCTCCCGGCTTCTTCACCACTCTTGAGTCCGCAACCGGCGATATCACAGGCTACATCATCAGCGGCGGTATTGATCTTGAGCTTGGCGAGGATGGTATCTGGCGTGAGAAGCGTACAGACGGCCGTGAGGGCTCTATCATTTACGCAGATTTCACTATGAAGACACCTCTCTTCAGCCATACCCTTACTGAGATGATCGAGCTTGGCGCCTTTGACTTCAGCCGCACCGAGAATGATCAGCAGATACTCAACTATATTGCTCTCAATGACGGCGACGTTGATAAGTGCGATGCTTATCTCCGTGAGTATTGGGGTGCGGATTACGCAGAATACGCAGAGATCTATAAGCTTGAGGAGGTTTATAACGCATACCTTACCGACGGCGATTATCACGGAGAGGGTAAGAACTACACCGCTCTTGCTAGAAGCTATGCACAGAAGGTTATTACCGTTGGCTACAACGAGCAGCTTGGTGAGAATATTGCCGAGGGCGATGAGCGTATCGGTTGCGTTGTTGTAACCGAGGAGCTCGCAGCGCTTCTTCAGCTTCTCATGAACAAGTATACCTTCATGAACGGCGTTGAGCCTAACCAGACTCCTGTTGAAAACTCTTGGGCGAAGCTTTGCTACTATACCCAGTACTTCAACGCATCAACCCCTAAATAATCAACTGAAAATTGCCGTATGCGGCAAGCAAAAAAACAAAAGCATCCGGTGTATCTTTACTCGGATGCTTTTGCAATAATTCCGAAAAGAGAACAAAAATGAAAAGAATAATTAACATTTTAGGCGCTTTTCTTCTGATTTTCACTCTTTGCGCAGTGATGGTATCCTGCGGAGATGAGACGGATAATAAGCCTAAATACACCGATTATACGGTTACAGTAACCGATACACTCGGCGCTCCTATGGAGAGCGTCAAGGTTGTCTTCACCACCCCTGACGGTGAGGAAAAGACAAGATTTACCGATGAAAACGGTATAGCCTCTCTTAAGAACGTGATCGAAGGCAACTATAAAGTTAAAATAGAGCAGGGCTTCAGTAATGCGGTTATCACCGACAGCGAGTTCGATCTTACTGCTGTAAAAAACACTCTTTCGCTGGTTCTCCGTGATGCAACAAACAGCATGGAAATTACCGGAAATATTCCCGACGGACTCTTCGCCAGTGTAATCAAGGAGGGAAGCTACAGCATTCCCTGTGAGGCAGGAATGAGATCCTACTTCATCTTCTACGCTCAGAGATCGGGTATTTACAGAATCATTGGAAGCTCAACCGATGAGAGCACAAAGATCGGGTATTACGGAATACCTATGTTTGTTCAGACCGAGCATTGCGCCGATGGCGCTTATGACGGAAAAAGCTTTGAGCTTATCATTCGTGATAACAACACACCCTACGTTTTCGGTATTGATACATCCGAGAACGTAAAGGTTGACTTCACCATTGAGAGAATCGGTGATGCCCCCTTTGATCCTATGTATGCAGAGTGGATTGAGGTAAGATCCACCGCCACTCTTGAGAAGTGTGATACCACAGGCAAGACCCTTGTTGATATTGACATTGCAAGTCAGACCCTCAGCGTAAGCCTTGGAGAGGACGGATACTATTACACAAACGACGGCAAACTTGTTTACATTCGTATCACCTCTGCCTCCGGCTACGGAAGAATTGATGAGAACTTCCAGTTCAACCCCGTTCTCAACGGATCTCTTGCGCTTCTTGCAGGTCACGTTGACTCCAATGTGGGAACTAACTTCGGCGGATACGTATATGATGCAAACGGCAACTTCGTAAATAAGTACCGTTATAATGAAATGGTAAAGACCTATATGGACTATACCGATTCTACTTACGGAGTAGCTCCGCTTACCGAGGAATTTGCAAATGCACTTAAGGTACACGGCGAATTCAACGGCTGGTGGAATCCCGACAGCTTCGGGTATCTCTTTGAGGGAATTAACGTAAATCCCGATAACGCCTGGCTCTTCCTCTGTATGGTAGAGCAGTAAAATAAAAAGTGCGAACACGGCTTTACCGTGTTCGCATTTTTTATATTTATAACTGCTTGTGAACGCTTTTGTATTCGTCGTAATATCTGTAATAGGGACATTCACGGGTGCGTCCACCGAGAAATTCAACCATCTCATCCTCGTCAAGCGACAGATTACAGCCGTAGGTGTCGGTCATCTCGTCGTATTCGTAAAATTCGCAGCTGTCACAGCTTGCCTTAGGCTTATATCCGTATTTTGAAAAGTCCATTTTGTCGCCTCGCTAACATTCTTTTACACTATTTTATCACAAATACAAGCACTTTTCAACCCCAAAGCTGAAAAAACTCAAAATGTAATAAAACAAACAAAAACGCCCGAAAAACCTCAAATTAAGAGAATTTTTCGGGCAGAATTTGTTATTTGGGATTATTTGTGAGTAGACAGAAATTAATGCTTTTTGGTTTCGATCTCGTTTACTACCTTAGCGATGAACTCGTCAACGGTGAACTTACCGCCCTCACCCTCGGTACGTGCTCTTACGGTTACGCTGCCGCTAACCATTTCATCCTCGCCTACAACGATCATGTAGGGAACCTTGGAAAGCTGTGCCTCACGGATACGGTAGCCAAGTTTTTCGTTTCTGTCGTCAAGCTCTGCACGGATGCCTGCTGCCTGCATCTTCTTAGTTACCTCTGCCGCATAGTCAGCGAAGTCGGCAACAACGGGAATAACGGTAACCTGAGTGGGAGCAAGCCAAACGGGAAGAGCACCTGCATACTTCTCAAGAATGAGCGCAAGAGTTCTCTCGTAGCAGCCCATAGAGGTTCTGTGAATGATGTAGGGGGTCTTCATGGTATTGTCACGGTCAACGTACTCCATACCGAACTTCTTAGCCAGAAGCATGTCAACCTGAATAGTTACGATAGTGTCCTCTTTACCGAAAACGTTCTTGATCTGAATGTCAAGCTTGGGGCCGTAGAATGCCGCCTCGTCAATACCGATAACGTAGTTATCACGGCCGAGATAGGTGTCAAGAAGCTCGCCCATAATAGCCTGAGCCTCGTTCCACTGCTCGGGAGTGCCCTCGTACTTGTCGGTTCTCTTGGGATCCCACTGGGAGAAGCGGAAGGAGCAGTCCTCCCACAGACCGAGAGTTTCAAGACAGTACTTTGCAAGGTCAAGACAGCCCTTGAACTCCTCTGCAAGCTGCTCGGGACGAAGGATAAGGTGTCCCTCGGAAATAGTGAACTGTCTTACTCTGATAAGACCGTGCATCTCACCCGAATCCTCGTTACGGAAGAGGGTAGAGGTCTCGCCAAGACGCATGGGAAGCTCTCTGTAAGAACGCTTTTTGTTAAGGAATACCTGATACTGGAAGGGGCAGGTCATAGGACGGAGAGCAAAACACTCCTTGGTCTCGTCGTGGGGATCGCCCATAACGAACATACCGTCAAGATAGTGATCCCAGTGACCGGAGATCTTGTAAAGCTCTCTCTTTGCCATAAGGGGAGTCTTGGTGAGGAGATAGCCTCTCTTTTCCTCAACGTCCTCAACCCATCTCTGAAGACGCTGAATTGTTCTTGCACCCTTGGGAAGAAGAACAGGAAGGCCCTGACCGATAACGTCAACGGTGGTGAAGTACTCAAGCTCACGTCCTACTTTATTGTGGTCGCGCTTAAGTGCCTCCTCCTGCGCCGTAACGTATGCGTTAAGCTCGTCTTTTGTCGGGAATGCTATACCGTAAACTCTCTGAAGCATCTTGTTGTTCTGGTCGCCCTTGTAGTAAGCGCCGGTGCACTGAGTAAGCTTGAAGGCCTTGACAGCGCCGGTGGAATGAAGGTGAGGGCCTGCGCAGAGGTCAACGTACTCGCCCTGGCGATAGAAGGAAATAACGGCGCCCTCCTCGAGCTCCTCGATTCTCTCAACCTTGTAGGGCTCGTCAAGGCTCTTGAAGAGCTCGATAGCCTCTGCTCTGGAAAGAACCTTTCTCTCGATAAGGAGATTTTCCTTAACGATCTTCTTCATCTCAGCCTCGATATTCTTAAGAATATCGGGAGTGAAGGATATCTCTGCATCAAAGTCCTGGAAATAACCTGTCTCGGTTGCGGGACCGATAGTCTGCTTGGTGCTGGGGTACAGACGCTTAACCGCCTGCGCCATAACGTGAGCTGCGGTGTGTCTGAAGATCTCCTTGCCTTCCTTGTCCTTGAAGGTAAGCAGCTTAACCTCTGCATCACCGTCTACAACCGTAGAAAGCTCCTTGCTCTCGCCGTTAACCAGCGCAGCAAGAACCTCACGGGATACGCTGCCGAAGGTTGCCTTCGCCGCCTCATAAACAGAGCAGGGCTCACCCTCGTAAATTTCTCCTGTGCTAAAAATTATCTTAGCCATAATATTTTCTCCTTTTTAGGTAAGTTTACAAATAAAAAACACCCCGAAAGACACAACTTGTCTTTCGGGGTGAGGAATAACATCTTAATTCTGAATTCTGCATTCTGAATTCTGCATTTTCCACACGGTTCCACCCGAGCGTTTAACTCATTAATATTCACTTTCCGCAATTGTTAGCCTTCCCTGTTGGGGAAGGGGGACCGCCTTCGGCGGTGGATGAGGTCATTCTGCATTCTGCATTCAGAATTCTGCATTCAATTACGCATAGCTGGTACCTTATGGGCGAATTCTCCGTGCTTTCAGCAACCGACGGCTCTCTGTGCAACCCGTATCCATAAGACGTGGTCTAATAAAATTATTTTAGCACAACGAAATCAAAATGTCAACACCCTATTCAAAAAAAGCCTTCCCCAAAAAGCCTTCCCCAGCGAAGCGTGTAGGGGAAGGGGGACCGCTTGCGGTGGATGAGGTGTAGAAATTTATTAAAAACCTATTTACAAACCCGAAAATATATGATAAAATATAATCGCCAAACAAATTCAATATTTTTCTGTATGGGTGTTTTTTGCCCCTTTGGGCATATTATACCTTTTTTCGCATATCATATAGACACATTTTTGCATAGGTAAAAATGCAAAACTCCCTGTTTATATGATGTGCTTTTCACTCATACAAAATTGAATTTGTTTGGCGACAATTGGAGTTTGCGTTTTTCGGTGCGGCAACTTCGGTTGCCGCACTTTTTGTTTTTAGTGGTTTTTATAAAATATGCCGATTAAAAAGATCTTAAGATTAAAAACTATTAAGCATTATTATAACACTTGTACGTGAGAAAAACATTGTGCTTTTGATAACATTTATCTAACGGTAGGTACTTATTATGAATATATTAGCTGACGAACAGAAGAAAATATTTGAATTTGGCATAAGTGAGAAAGAGAAAATAAGGCGAGAAGGAAAATTTTACGATTTGTACTACAAAACTCGTGAAAAAGATTATAGTAGTTTTCTTGGCAGACTTTCTATTAGCACAAGGGAAAAATTTCACAAATTTGTTTGGTTGATTTTTATCGTGAAAAATTAGCTCTCTGGTTTTAGGTGTGAAATCATTAAAGATGAAAGAGAAAAAACAAATCGCCCAGTTATTTTTGCACTTACACATGTAGGCAAGTTTGATATTGAAGTGTCGGCGGTGGCAATAAAAGATTGAAGGGATAGTTAAGAAAACCGGAAAGGACAATATATGTATACGAGTGAGAAAGCGGCGGGATATCCGTCCGTTGACAAACCTTGGTTAAAATATTATACCGAGGAAGCAATCAATGCCAAATTACCGGAGCGTACTATTTATGAGTATCTTTGGGAAAGTAATAAAGATTATCAAGGCTAAGTAAATATGAATCAGAAAATGTGTAGAATGCTTATGCATTATATTCTTGTTATTGCCGTAAAAATCGAACGTGTTTTCAGAAGGCAAAAAATAAAAATTATTAACAAATCTGCTCTTAATAATCTTAAGGTCAAATCCGCGCCTATCATATTCGCACCTACCCACTGTGGAAAATATGATATTCAAGTTTTAGCAGAAGTTTTGTGGGATTTTAAGTGGTCGCTTTTATCGGGTGATCCTTACGAGCTTCCTGGTACAATAGAAGGGGTGTGGCTAAAACTTAATGGTGTAGTTTATGTCGATAGAGATAATAAAGAATATCGTAAAAGAGCGAAGCAACAACTGATTGATTTGCTTATGAGGGGTGAAAACATCATGCTTTATCCAGAAGGAACGTGGAATTTTTCAGCCAATCTTCCAGTGTTGCCATTGTTTCGAGGTGTAGCGGATATTGCTGCTTCTACAAATGCAATTATAGTTCCTTTTGGGTTGGAAATTGACGATAAGACAAATACATATTATGTGATAATTGGCAAGCAAATTGTTCCTGATAATGAGCCACTAGTTATTCTTGAAAAACTCAGAGATCAAATGGCTACTCTAAAGTGGCAGTTGTTTGAAAAATTGAATAATGATAGTACAAGATACGATAAAGAACTTCTTATTTCCAATTGGAAAAAATATATCGAAAAAAGATTGTCAGAATGCAGTTATATGAACTATGAACTTATTTGGAAATATACACGGAAGGAACTGTGGCAAACAGAAAGAGAAAAAATCATTTCAGATATAGAAAGAGTATGAGTCAAAAATGTGGACTAATATTTTATTGACGCGAGTTAAAACATCCACACTGGATGGTTTTGCAACTCCATTTGGATTTAGATTTAGAAAAATTATTAAACCTTTACTGCGTCCTGTTCTTAAATTGGCGTCTGGACGCCACGTACATATAGAATCCTATCCTAAGCTCGAAAAAGGTGTACCATATATTTTTGCATCAACCCATTCTTTTGTTGACGATGTTATTGTGAATTATGCTTGCGTGGATGGTAGTGCATATATGTTAGTGGGTACACCTGACCAAGTAGAACATAACCCCGCTATGTATGCTGCATGGTTGAACGGAATGGTTTTTGTAGATAAAACAAGCACTCAGAATCGCAAGGATGCAGTAGAAAAGATGGTACGAGTTTTAGAAAACGATACCAGCGTTATAGTATATCCGGAAGGAGCGTGGAACAATACCGAAAATCTATTAGTGCAACCCTTATTTGCAAGCCCGTGGATATTGGCTCAACGCACGGGGTGTAAGGTTGTACCTGTCGCAATGTATCAAGAATACGGTGGTAAAGACGTGTGGTATTGTGCCGGTGAACCGTTAGATATTGCCAATATTGATAAAAAAGTTGCTCTTGATATGCTTCGAGACGCTATGGCAACTATGTTATATGATTTGATGGATAAATATGGAACAAGATTAAATCGCGCTGAATTGTCAAATGATCCGCGTACTGATTACATGGAAGAACGTAAAAACGAATATTTGTGTACAAAGTGGACAAGAGATGATTTTGGTATGGAGATAACAATTTATCGAGATAAGGAATTGCCCCCACCACCCGAAATTGTACGCGCGAGTTTTGATAATGTGAATATTACAGCGAAAAATGTAGCAATTTTGGCTCCAATTCTTGCTCGACGTGAACAAGACAAAAAATACGATCTAAAAGAGTATATGCATAGAAATTGGAACAAATAAGGTATGACTTATTAGTGATTAGCACAGTTAAAATATGTTTTATGGTAGAGCCCGCCTTTTTGGATAAAGAAAGACAGGCTCTAATCTTTTTTTCTAAATCTATTGTATTTTCCGTAAAAATATGCTAAAATACTAAATGTCAAAATATGCGTGCCCATTCGCACGCAGAAAGAGAGAATAAAAATATGGAAAAGTTTTATTTAACCACAGCGATTGCATACGCATCGAGAAAGCCTCATATAGGCAACACCTATGAGATCATAATG
>JAZSMV010000116.1:0-6407 GCA_045536065.1 Eubacteriales bacterium
GGTATGCGCAACGAGCGGATCCGCACCAACAATTTCCCCCTCGGTCGTGTAACGGACCACCGGATCGGCCTGACGCTCTATAAGATCGACGCAGTGATGGATGGCGCAATCGACGAGCTGATCGATGCCCTCGCCACCGCCGATCAGGCAGAAAAACTGAAAAACAGCCAACCGTAAAGAACGCATGTATGCGTTCCGCGACACGAAGCTATCCGTGTCTATCCGGAGCGATATAGGAGAAATACATGATCTATCACACAAATTCACCGGAGGAAACCGAATCCCTCGGACAGTTGATCGGCTCCCGGCTGCAAGCCGGCACCGTCATTGCCTTTACCGGGGATCTGGGTGCCGGTAAGACCGCCTTCACCCGGGGGCTTGCCCGGGGGCTGGGTGCCACAGACCGGGTCACCAGTCCCACTTACACCATTGTCAACGAATACCTGGGTGGTCGGCTTCCTCTCTTCCACTTTGATATGTATCGGCTGGGGTCCTCCGATGATCTTTTTGACATTGGATGGGAGGACTACCTGGAACGGGGCGGTGTCTGTGCCGTGGAGTGGAGTGAAAATGTCAGCGATGCCATGGAAGGCGCGCTGACCGTCCGCATTGAAAAAACCGGGGAACTGTCCCGCACCATCACACTGGAAGGAGGGAAGATCCTTGCTGATCTTGGCCTTTGAAACCTCTGCAAAAGCCGGCTCCGTTGCACTGCACGACGGCTTCTGTCTGTTGGGTGAAAGCTACTGCAATACCGGATTGACCCACAGCCAGACCCTGATGACCATGGCAGAGGATCTGCTCAGAACTTGCAATTTCACCCCCGGAGATGTGACCGCGGTGGCTGTGGCTGCCGGTCCCGGCAGTTTTACCGGCGTACGCATTGGCGTAGCCGCTGCCAAAGGCTTTGCCTGGGGTCGTCAACTTCCCTGCTACGGCGTATCCACCCTGGAAGCGATGGCCCACTCCCTGGGTGCGTACGAAGGTTTTGTGATTCCTGTCATGGATGCCCGCCGCAGTCAGGTCTATAACGCTGTTTTCCGTGCAGAAAAAGGACAGGTGCAGCGCCTTTCCGAAGACCGGGCTATTGCCCTTTCGGAATTGGAAGCAGAGCTGCACACGCTGGAAGGTCCTTTCTTTCTGGTGGGTGACGGCAGCACCCTGACCTACAACACCCTGAAGCCCGACCTGCCCGGTCTGGTCCTGCCTCCGGAGCACCGGATGCATCAAAGGGCCTCCGGTGTAGCCATTGCCGCCGCGCATCAAATTGTCGGCGGTGAACCCGGAAACGGTGCAGAACTGATCCCCAACTACTTAAGATTATCCCAGGCAGAGCGGGAGCGACTTGCCCGGGAACAGAAATAAAGGAGAGAGACTATGGCAAAGGTACACGTTTTAGATCACCCACTGATCCAGCATAAGCTGTCGATCCTCCGCAGCAAGAACACCTCTGTTAAGGAATTCCGTGAACTTATCGGCGAGATCTCCGGTCTTATGTGCTATGAGGCCACCCGAAATCTGCCCACCAAAGAAGTGGATGTGCAGACTCCCGTTGCTGTTGCAAAGTGCCGCCGCCTGGCAGGCAAAAAGTTGGCGATCATTCCCATCCTCCGGGCAGGTCTTGGCATGGTGGATGCCATGGTGGATCAGATCCCACTCCCGATGATCCCACAGATCCCGACGACGGCGAGGAGGAAGAGCTGAACTTCTTCCAGAAGATCTGGAAGGCAATTACCGATTTCTTCGCAAACATCGGCAACTGGTTCAAGAATCTTTTCGCTAAGAAGTAATTAATAATTTACCCCCTGTACTCGTCAAAAGTGCAGGGGGCTTTTGTTTAAAAAATAACAAAATCATTTGTATACTTTTCACAAAAAAATAAAATTGCCAAAAAGCGTATTGTATTATTTTTAATATCGTGATATAATATATAAGAGTATTTATATATATTAGAAAGGAATACATATTATGAAGAACAATACACGCAAAATTCTTCTCGCTCTCCTGCTTGCACTTACAATGCTGGTGAGCATGGCAACCGTTACTGCATTTGCGGCTGACGGCACCACCGTATACCTTGAGCCTACTGCTGAATGGGATAAGGATGGCGCTCGCTTCGCAGTATATTATTGGTTAGACGATTACGATAACGGCTGGGTAGATATGGAGTCTGTTGGCGACGGTATCTATAAGGCAGTTATTCCCGCAGGCTATTCCAATATTATTTTCGTTAGAATGGACGGCTCCAGCTCCGAGAACACCTGGGATAACAAGTGGAACCAGACTATCGACCTTGTTGTTAGTCCTGACGATACATTTACCATCACCGACCCTTGGGCAGCTACATCCGGCGGTACATGGGCAAGCGGTGCTGAGGTAGGTGGCGGATCTGATTCGGGTGACGGCGGTGAGACCACTCAGCCCGGTGCAGAGGGTGCTACCAGCTTCACCGTTGCAGGCGTTAGCGGTCTTTGCGGCTCCGAGTGGGCTCCTGCAGATGTTGCAAACGATATGATCTATAATGAGAAGACCGGCCTTTACGAGAAGCTTTATACCGGTGTTCCTGCAGGTACCTATGAGTTTAAGGTTGCTGCAGATCACAGCTGGGATCGCTCCTGGGGTGACCCTGTTAACGGTGTAGGTCAGTACGGCACCGACTGTCAGATCATTCTTGAAGAAGAAAAGAACGTTACCATTACCTTCGATCCCAAGACTCTTGTAGTTGCTTGGGTTATCTCCGATTCCACAGGCCCCTCTGAGAGCAATCCCGCAGGCGGCGACAGCACCGAGGACGTAACCGTTTACCTTGAGAACGTTGCAGGCTGGACAGAGGTTTACATTTACTATTGGAGCAACACCAGCGGCAGTGCACTTACCTGGCCCGGTATTCCTATGGACTATGAGGAGGGTGACGTATTCTCCGCAGTCGTTCCCGCAGGTAACAGTGGCGTTATCTTCAACAACGGTAACGGTGGCGAGGGTAATCAGACCTCTGACCTTAACGTTCCTTCTGCTCCCAATAACTACTTTGTAAACGACAATCTCGGCGGCGATTGGATCAAGGATCCCAACGCAGTTGACGAGCCCTCTGTTGACGAGCAGCCTAAGGAGATGACATGGCTTCAGAAGCTTGCAAAGATGCTTCTTCTCTTCTTAAGAAGCATTGAGGACACCTTCAAGAACATGTTCAAGTCTAATAAGTAATAAATAAAAAATGGCAACGCATCTGCGTTGCCATTTTTTTGTTTTCGGGGGAAAATTACTTAACGTAAACTCTCTTCATTCTTACAGCGATCTTGGGTCTGTCGCTGTAATCGGTGGGAATGGATGCGATCTGATCCACAACCTCGATACCGCTTACTACCTTACCGAATGCGGCATACTGACCGTCAAGGTGAGGAGCGTCCTTGTGCATAATAAAGAACTGGCTGGAAGCGGAGTTGGGGTTATATGCTCTGGCCATAGAAATAACACCTCTTGTGTGCTTTATGGGGTTGTCGTGGCCGTTTGCCTTGAATTCGCCAACGATATTCTCCTTTGCGCCTCCCATTCCGTTGCCCTGAGGGTCGCCGCCCTGGATCATAAAGCCGGGAATTACTCTGTGGAAGGTAAGTCCGTCGTAGAAGCCCTCATTAGCAAGCTTTAAAAAGTTTGCCACGGTCTTGGGGGCTGCCTCGGGGTAGAGCTCAAGCTCGATGGAGCCGCCGATTTCCATTTCGATTACTACCATTTTGATTTCTCCTTATTTCAGTAATTTTTTATTGATTATTTGTTTATACTATTATATAAATTGCTTGAATCTGGAGGACGTATGAAACAAAGGCTTATAGATCTCTCTGTTATTTCCGTAGGAATACTGTCCTTTATAATACTGATATTCTGCTTTTTTGAATATGTTTTTCCTGTCGCACTGCCGTTTTTGCTTGCATTCCTTGTGGCAACTCTGACGGTCAGACCTGCGAGAAGGCTCTCAAAAAGCATAAAGGCGCCCGAGCGAATCATCCGCCTTGTGATGTCGGTTGTGATAACGCTGATTTTTATTTCTGTCGCAGGCTTTACCATCTGGAGAACAACTAACGCCCTATGGCATTTTCTCCTTGATATAAGCGAAAAAAACAGGCTCTACGACCTTCTTGAGCTGATACTGTCGAAGGATATACCTCTGCTGGGCGGCATCCTTCCGGATCAGCTGGCTTCGCAGATCAGTCAGGCTTTCGGCTCGCTTCTCTCAAGCGGACTTTCTGCAATAGCCGAGTGGGCAGGTGCGCTGGCAGGCGGTGTTCCGCAGTTCTTTTTCTTCCTGCTTGTCACCCTGATATCGCTGGTCTATTTCTCGCTGGATTATGATAAAATCACGGGATTTGTAAAGTCTTATTTACCAAATAAGCTTACAACCTTCCTTTTGAAGCTCCGTAACGGCGTGATCTTCGTGTTAAAAAAGTATATTTTGTCATACTCACTTATAATGCTGATAACCTATCTTGTCCTTCTTTTAGGCTTTCTTTTGCTTCGGGTAGAGCACGCTATGATCGTCGCCTTTTTTATAGCTCTTCTCGATATTCTGCCGGTTATCGGGGTAGGCACAGTGCTTGTGCCCTGGAGCATTTACGAGCTTGCCGTTGGCGATGGCAGGCTTGGTGTAGGATTAATTATTCTGTTTGTTGTCAATTCGGTGATCCGTCAGTTTTCCGAGCCGAAAATAGTAGGTAAGAGCCTTAATATTCACCCTCTGTTTACTCTGATACTGCTTTACGTAGGCTACGCTCTCTTCGGCATATTCGGTATGCTGGCACTGCCGGTACTCGCCGTCTGTATCGGCGCCGCCTTAAAGGGCGATAATGCCGCCGAGGTCGGATAATTCTCCATCCGACAGAGAAACCGGGATATATCCCTCATCTCTTATGGCAGAGCATATCCTCTCGCAGTCCGGGTGGGTGTTAATATCACCGAAGAAGTAGACCTTTCTGCCCACAACTCCGCCGGCTCCACCGATAAATCCGTATTCGTAAGGGGGAAGGGAAATATGGCCCGAACTGATAAGCGTCACCTTGATTCCTCGCTCGCTCATCACTCTTGCCAGACCCTCGTCGGAGGTAATTGCGCTGTTTCCGAAATGGAGAACGCTGCAGGCAGGGTAGCCCTGCTTTACGTTTGTTATTTTTAAGCCCCAACGAGCCGCAAAATCCTTTATACCCTCGGATACCGTATCCGCCTTGCAGAAAATATCCTTACCAATCACAAGGGCGTTCATAATACAGTCCTTGGGATAGCTCCGCCCACGTGTTTCTGCGGTGAAGCTTATTCTGACGTCTGGGGCAAGCTCCCTCAGATCGCTGAAAATATATGCCGCCTCGTCACAGTAGTCTGCGGTGGTGATAATCTCTCTGCCCGAGCAGAACATCACCGTATCGGGATGAGATGCCACCGCATCGGGAAGGCTACGGTCCTTCGGCATCTTTATCAGGTAGTGTCCGTCCTTAAGGAGCGCTCTCTCAGAGACCGAGTCGATTCTGTTATCTACAATTAATATCATATAAAAACCTATATAATTAAAAAACTCTGCCTTTAAAGCAGAGTTTTTTAAACCTTATGCACGCTCAACCTTACCGGAGCGAAGGCAACGGGAGCAAACAGAAACGGTAGTATTGGTTCCGTTAACTACAGCCTTAACCTTACGGATATTGGGCTTCCAGGTTCTGTTGGTCTTACGGTTGGAGTGAGATACGTTGTGTCCAAATACAACGCCCTTACCGCAGATACTGCACTTAGCCATTTTGACACCTCCAAAAATCCCGCCCTTACGAGCGTAATTTTATATAAATTTTATTTGATTACATAAATCAGCGAGGATAATTATAACACATAACTTGAAAAAAAGCAAGACCTTTTTGAAATTTTTTTAATATTTTTATTTATTTCTATACATATAATCAATATGTAGTAATTTTTTCGAGGGCAGAGGGCGATATGACAGGGGCAAAAAGATTTATTAAAAGCGGAATAATGCTGACTTTAGTGGGACTTGCAATGCGAACTGTGGCAATGTTCTTCAGCGCATTCATCTCACGGACGGTGGGCGCAGAGGGTACGGGACTATATACCCTTATTATGACCGTCTATTCCTTTGCCATAACTCTTGCCACCTCGGGAATCAGCCTGACAGTCACACGGCTTGTGGCATCCGCCATTGGCGAGGGTAAGTCCTTTGAGGTGGGCAGGGTACTGCGTGGAGCATTTCTTTATTCCTTCCTCTTCGGGCTTCTTGCCACTCTCGGCCTTTTCTTCGGCGCAGAGCTGCTGGGCAGGGAGGTGCTGTCCGATGAGCGCACCGTGACCTCGCTTCGGGAAGTCGGATCGTAGCCATGTCGGTTCTGTGAGCCAAGGAGTTGGTTTCAAGTGTTGTCTTC
>JAZSMV010000031.1:0-51702 GCA_045536065.1 Eubacteriales bacterium
ATCCCATCATTTAAAATGAGTAAGGTCACTTGTAGACTACGAGTTTGATAGGTCGCAGATGTAAGTACAGTAATGTATTCAGTTGAGCGATACTAATAGACCGAGGGCTTGAACTGTTGTCTTGATAAAGACTCAACAGAAGCAAGTTCGCACATTTCCTTGAGCTTCGTTTCTTATCCTTTGTTCGGTTTTCTATGGGCATTTGTCCAGAAAATAAATATATACCGATGTGCACCTCTAGCTCAGTTGGTAGAGCAACTGACTCTTAATCAGTGGGTCCAGGGTTCGAGTCCCTGGAGGTGCACCACTTTATTCCTCGATAGCTCAGTCGGTAGAGCGCATGACTGTTAATCATGATGTCACTGGTTCGAGCCCAGTTCGGGGAGCCATAAGAGTCTTGTCTTGTACAAGGCTCTTTTTCTTTTACTCGCTAATGGCTCGAACATACAGTGACACCAGCTTAACAGTCATTGTTCGCTATGCGAACTGACTGTGAAAGGGCGGCTCGGAATAAAAATATATCTGATTACACTTTATGTACTAATTGCAAATTTCATCTCCTCGCTTCGCCCAATACCGCAAGCGGTATGCATGAGTCACTGGTTCGAGCCCAGTTCGGGGAGCCATAGTTCCATATCGCTTCATAAGTAATTTTTGATGCAAAGCGAGTAAAACAACTAAATGTTAAGAAAACGGGCGCAATTTCCGTCCAGAATTGGTAGATATGTTTGCAAATATATGCTATAATTTGAGGCGTAAGGAGGTATAGATATGAATTTAGGAAATGAAATTCACGAGTTAAGAAAAAAACACAATTTATCACAAGAACAACTCGCAGAGAAGGTTGGTGTTGCGAGGCAGACGATTTCAAAATGGGAATTAGGTGAGACAGCACCAGATATTAAGCAAGCTCAGATGCTTTCACAGATTTTTAATGTAAGCTTAGACAAGATGCTTGGCAATGATACAAAGGAATCTGTTAATATCCCACATGATTGTAAAAAGAAAAATATTGCGCCTTGGAGAAAAATCATTGCAGCAAGTGCCGCAGTACTCATTCTGTGCTTAATTATAGTCGGTATATTTAATGTTGTTCAGAGATCACAAATTTTACATCCGGAAGGGGTAGAAGGACAAGTTGTTATTACTAGAAAAGATCCTATCATAATCGAAAAAGGTAGTTCGGACACAATTGTATTTTGCGAGAATAGCAAGCCGACGATATTATGTGAATTACCGGAAGGTTTTGTTGCAGATGCAGAGAGAGCCGGATTCTATACAGATGGAAATGGAAATTTTATCAAGTTTAATGCGGATTATTCAGATAATGTTATGAATCCACTCTTGGGAACAGATTATTATTCATATTATGAAGCCGACGGATATCATTCATATATGGACATGGCTAGAGCTGCTATGTATTATGATTATCCAAGGCTCGGTATCTTTTCTTCAATAGAAAAACTGCATTTAGCTGGAGGAGCACAGCTTTTACGTGAACAATTATGCGCAGGACAGGATGCAGATTATTATGAAATAAATGGCGGTTTAACAGAAGGCGGAGACACGATGCGAATTTATGGATTTGCGCTTCATTTTGACAATACCACTTGGCTGATAACCTTAAATGATTGTAATGATGTTTATTATTATATAACAATAAAGGATCCAAACGGAATCGGAAAAACTATCGACACGGTTGGAGAACTATTGAGTACCATTACTATTGCTGAGTAAATGGTTAGAGTTAAAAAACGAGCTTGAAAATCAAGCTCGTTTTTTCTATGATATATTTTGTTTAATTGCTTCCTCAACAATCTCGCCTATTATTCTCATTCCATCCTCGTCTGGATGAAGGCCGTCGAGCGTGTTCATATAATAAAAATCATTGTTCAATCGACTATTATAAAGATCGGCAATGAAAAAGTTCTCTCCGGCTTCTTTTACAGCGTTTTCTATTGCCTCGTTAAACATTTCTGCACGTTTTTTTAGGAAAATATCTCTGTCAGGCATATTTACGCAGCATACCTTTGCTAAGGGAAAAGCTTCCTTTATTATTATAAGGGCATGAGCGTAGTCCTCCGCAAATACATTGACATCAACTCCACGTCCAAGGTCGTTCATTCCCATAAAAAGAATGATAATATCAGGCTTCTCTCCTGAGTCACGTGACAGATGATTGGCACGGTTTAGGCCTGCTGATTCATCACTTCTGCCGCTGAGGTTACCGCCGGACCATGAGTTGTTTACACAGAGGTTAAGTTCAAGATCATTTATTATGCGCATCCAATAGGTTTTCTCAAGTGGAAAAGGCTCTTTGTAATAGCAGGGATTAACGAGAAGAGTAGAGTTGGCGGAGGCATCATCGGATACGCCTTGATATGAAGAAATGCTGTCGCCGAGAATTGAAACAAGCTTTTTTGACATATATTAAGTGCCCCTTTCGTTTAGTTTTCCTATTTATTATACTTCTTTTGTTTGATTCAGTCAAGTGCTTTTTGCCTTTGTATCCGTTTGGGTGAATTGACTGTCAAAAGGCGTTATTGACAAAAGACGTATTAAGCTGTATAATTGAGGCAAAGAAACGTTTCGATGATGCTAGACTAAAAGGAGAAAATGCATGAAAATAGGAAATAAAATAAGGCAGATGAGAATTAAAGCTGGACTAACCCAGGAACAGCTGGCTTCGAAGCTCGGTGTTAGCGGTCAATCCGTGTCTAAGTGGGAGAATGAAATCACTATGCCTGACATCTCGCTTTTGCCCGATATTGCCGAGGCGTTTGGTATTAGTATCGACGAGCTGTTTGATCTTACGGTTGAGCAAAAGCTTAAGCGCATAGAGAACCGTATTGAAATTGAAACGGAAATTTCAGAGTCCTCGTTTAACGAATATGAGTCTTTTTTGAAAGAGCAGCTTTCTGAAAATTCCAATAGGGCAGAAGTTCTTTCGCTGCTTGCGAATCTTTATCATCACCGCATGGAATCTGACGGTTGCAAGGTAAGTAAATACTCGAGAGAAGCCATCCTTCTTAATCCTGCTAAAAAGGATTGTCAATGGTTGCTTACCAAAGCGGAAGGGCACGCCGTTTGGGATTGGAATATTGCAAATCATTCCGCTGCTATTGATTTTTACAAGGAGGTTATTGATGCAGATAAGATCACACCTAAAACGCCCCTTCCATACTACTATCTGATCGATAATCTTCTGGCTGATAACAGAACCGCTGAGGCAGAGCAATATTTAAAGGTGATTGAAAAGCTTCCTTCGACAAATCCTGTGCTGATAATCGTTTATAGGGCGTATATTGCTCTTGCAGATCATAAGGTTGAGGTTGCGGATGAAATAATCTCAAGTTGCGCAAGAGAGAATCCCGATGATCCCGTATATCTTTTCGAAGCGGCGCAATATTATGCGAGAAAATGCGAATATGAAAAGGCTATCGATTATTACGAGCGTGCGTGGAAAAATGAGAAAAAGCCAAGGTACACCGACGCATTGCAGGGAATAGCAACAATACATAAAATTCTCGGTAACAAGAAAGCGGCGGCAGATGCTTATGACCGTATTTTGGGGTGCCTAGTGGAAGAATGGGGATATTCTAAAGAGGATAAGCCTTATATAGAAACAGAGCGTGAAAAATCGATTGCTATAAAATAATATAAAAAAGGCGGGTTTTCTCGCCTTTTTCTATTGACAAACTCCTGTTCGTATGTTATAATAAGCTAACGAACTCCTGTTCGCCCCCACGAAAAATTAAGGAGATTTATTATGAGACCTAAAAATGACGAGAGAAAAATGGAGGTTTATCGCTTCGTTACCGATTTTATGAAGGAGCGTGGCGTTTGCCCTACCACCCAGGAGATTGGCGATACGCTTGGAATGGCTAAATCCACTGTTTCAAAGTATATGAACAGACTTATGGATGACGGGCTTATTGAGAAATACGGCAGATATCAGACTGTTGTTGCCGATTCGCCTGTTCTTCCTTCAGATTACGTTATGATGCCGGTTGTTGGCTCTATTGCTTGCGGTCAGCCTGTTCTTGCAATCGAAGAGGTTGAGGAATATATTCCTATTAACGTTGGTCTGCTCGGTTATGGCGAATATTTCGGACTTATTGCCCGTGGCGATTCTATGATCGAGGCAGGAATCAATGACGGAGATACCGTGTACGTTCGTAAGCAGAATACCGCTATCGACGGTGAGATCGTTGTTGCTATGGTTGAGGATGAATTTTCTGACGGATGGAGCGCAACACTTAAGAGGTTTTACCGTGATATGAAGAACGGCAGATATATTCTTCATCCCGAGAATCCTACTCTTGATGACATAGTGGTCGACAAGGTACACGTTGTTGGCGTGGCTGTACGAGTGCTTAAGAATCTTGAAGCGAGCAAGAGAAGATTTTGCTAAAAATAAAAATGGAGGGTAAATTATTTATGAAAAGAATTTTGGCCCTGGTTACAATTATTTTTGTATGTCTTCTGATCACAGGCTGTGAGCTTTTGTTTGGAGGATATGAGGAACACACCTGCGCCTTTACCGATTGGGAAGTCGTCGAGGAGGCAACCTGCGAGGATGCAGGTGAGGAGGAACGATATTGCGTAATATGTTACGAAACAGAAACACGTACCGTTCCAAAGCTTTCACACACTCCTGCAGATTATGAGGCGATAGCTCCCACCTGCACCGAAAAGGGAAGCACTGCGGGTAAATATTGCTCGGAGTGTATGGTTATTCTTTCGGGCATTGAGGAGCTTGAGGCTACCGGACATAAGGAGGTTATTGATCCTGCAATTCCTGTTACCGATGATGCTCCCGGAAGGACCGAGGGTAAGCATTGCTCCACCTGCGGCGAGATCCTGGTAAAGCAGCTTTCTATATTCTCGGGAAATTATTCTAATCCTGAAAAGTATCACGGGGACTATGCCTACGAGTCGCTTCTGCTTCTTACAAACGGCGAGGAAATGGCTGAGTTCTACCGTGAGATTGACCTTGCTGCCGCTGAATTCCATTCTTCGCTTAACGATGCTCAAACGAAGAAAAATGGCGGAAACGATATTTATTATATGGCAGAAATATGCTATTCGGATAATGGAATAACAGGCGAGGAGGCGATCTCCGCCTGGTGCGCCTATGTAAAGGATCATCCTCTTTATTATTGGATGTCCTCAAAGCTTACATATTCCGATCAGCAGATTACTATTATTGTAGATGACGAGTATATTGACGGGGATGTGCGTGAGCAGATCAATGCCGATATATATAATGCCGTTGAGGAGTATATACTTTCGCTTGAGGGTGAGGGCAGTGCTTATGGCATCACTCTTGGATTCCATGATGTGATAATCAAAAATGCCGATTATGCTTACGAAGCGGACGGTGTAACTCCCTCCGATAAGAATTCTGCCCATAATATTCTTGGAGTGCTTCTTGAGGGCGAGGGCGTTTGCGAATCCTATGCAAAGGCATTCCAGCTTTTACTTAACTATTGCGGTATCGAAAACATTTTCGTTACAGGATATTCGGGTGAAAACCACGCCTGGAACCTTGTTCAGCTTGATGACGGTCAGTGGTATTGGTACGATCTTACCTGGGATGATCAGCCCTCAAGAATGATGGGAGTTCGGCACAACTATTTCTGTGTTACCGATGATTCTATCGTTGATTGGTATGACGGTGGAATTGAGGGTGACACCGCATTTATCGAGGATCACACTCCCAATGCTGCGGGTGGCACCGGGGTAAACTATACCTATGAGCTTCCCGAGCGTGCAGATAGTCCCTATGATTATGACGGTTTGATGCTTCGTGATGAGATTATTATGCAGAGCGGCCTTTCCTACGTTCTTGTAGGCTTTAAGTCGCTTGCTCTTATTAAGATCGAGGCAGAGGGAGATGTTGTTATTCCCGAGATGCTTACCTACGGTGGCGACGAATATTCCGTTGTCGCAATCGGTAGCTATGATGAGGAGAACGGACTGCTTGGCTCGGGTTCAATTATTGATTATGATTCAACAAATAGGGTACACCTTGACGTGACCGCTATAAGCATTCCCGAAAAGGTTGAGTTCATCTGGGATTTTGCATTCGATAAGTGCTATACTATTGAGAGCTATACTGTTAACGAAAACAATCAGCATTTTGCTTCTCTTGACGGAGTTCTTTTCACAAAGTCGCTTTATACCTTGGTTAAGTATCCTCTTGCGAAGAATCTGAGCTCTTATACCGTACCCGAGGCAACCGTTGAGATCGCCTTTAATGCCTTCGGCGACGGTGGAAACGTATTCTGTCCCGAGTATCTTGACACTCTTACAATTCCTTCAAACGTAGAGGTTATCGGCGCAACGGGAGGAAACCGTGGCTTCCGTAATGCACGACCCGACAAGCCTTCTGAGGTCACTATGATCGCAGGCTATGAGGAAAGACTGGTTTCTATGTTAGGCTTTGGCCTCAGAATTGAATGATATTCTTAAAAATTAAAAGCAGATTGCCACCGGGCAATCTGCTTTTTTTATAGCTCTATCCAGAATCTTTTAAAATATGCCTTCTCGTCAGGCTCGAAAATCGTTGATTCGTATACACCACCGCAGGAAAGAATAGTCTTTTCGCTTGCTATGTTCGTATCATAGCAGGTTATGAGCACACGGTCAAGCCCGAGATCACGGCAGAAGGCAAGCGCCTCTGTTAGCATCTGCTTTGCATATCCCTTACGTCTTTCGCTGGGTCTTACCGAATAACCGATGTGACCGCCGAATTTTGATAGGTAGTCATTAAAGTAATGCCTTATCTGAAGCAGACCTAAAAGTCGGCGCTCATCCTCCGAAACAAGCATAAGCTGTGTAGCGGGGACACGTCCCTCATATATGCGATCCTTTGCCATAGTCTCAAGGCTCTCGCAGTTTATACTCCATTCGACGTATTCATAGGGGTCGTCGATCCTGCGAAGGGCACCGCAGCCATCCATAGAATCTCCCGCATCAATAAACTCATCTTTATATGCTTTTATTTCATCGGCATAATCTGCCGATATTTTCATAAGTTTTATATTCTGCCTCAAATTAAATCTCCTTTACCAACTCTTTGCATATCTCTATCATTGAGTATCGAATACTTCCTCTGTCACGCCAACGCCTTGAATCCCAGGTGCTGCCGGATACGTCGTCCCCACCGTAGATCAGGGCGCCGTATTTGATTTTGCGGAATTCTGCTACTGCAAGGCAGCCCGCCTGTTCCATTTCAACTATCCGTGCTCCCTCCTCCTTGCGCAGAGCAATTCTGTCCTTGGTCTCACGGTAGAAGGCATCTGTGGTCCATACGATTCCACAGGTGTAGGGAATTCCGTGGCTTTCCAGGTAACTGCAAATCACCTCACGCACGCCCGCTTCTGAATACACTATTCTTGAGGGCTCAAGGTAGTGATAGGAAAAGCCCTCGTCACGAATTGCACCCTCAACCACAAGCAGCTCACCGACACCGATATTCTTGTCAAGCACTCCACCGCCACCGCAGAACATGACCTTACTAATTCCGCATCCGGTCAGCTCGTCAAGATATCCGCCCGTTGCCGCACAGCCGATTATTCCGTGCATAAGAAGCACGCCATCGTCTACAAACTTGTAGAGCACAAGGTCGTTTTCGCCTTTAATTACCTTATGTACTTCTATTTTACCCTCGTCAAGCAGAGTGTTGATCGCTTCCTTGAAAAAGCTGATTATCAGCTTGTCCGTTTCTAATTTACCGTGCACCTCGCCGAACATCTGCGGAGTTATCAGCGCACTTTTATCATCATCAAATTCAAGTATTGGAAACTCGTTTTTTCTAATCATTCCGTTTTCTCTCCTAGTAACACAAAAATTCATCTACCGAACTAAAGCGCCAGCTATCGAACTGCGAGGGCTTCTTTGAAAAGAGAGCCTCGTATTCCTTCATCAGCGTTTTTACTCTGTAATTCTTACATTTTACGGTGATTTCATCCTCGGTCATCTCAATGCGGCAATCAAGCTTTCGCTTCATAAAGGCAAGCGTATTGCTAAGCCTGCTCGAGAGTATTTCCTCGGCATCCGAGGTCCTGCCTTTGCTGATTATAGCCTCCAGCTTGGGTTTAACCTGTAAAAGTCGGCACCAGAATTCCTCATAGCCCGATCTGTCCTGTTTTGTTTCGCAATAGTGCGGATCGGTTCCGTTGGTGATAGCTGTTATCATCGGATCAAGATGTTCTCTGTAGAAGCTGTTAAGTCCTTCTGCCAGCCCCCGTGCCTCATCCTCCTTGCCAAGAACGGCAAATAACACAGCCTTTACGTAGTTGCGCTGGGAATTTTCGGACGGATCATATTGCTCGGAAATCTTCAAAAAGGCTTCGCTATCATTATATTGATGCATAACCATATATAGCGTTGCTATATCGTAGATGATCTTGCTGACTGTTGATTTCTGGCTTTCATCGGGTACCGTTCCATCATAGAACTCAAGCGCTTTTTTGTAGTAATAAATCGCCTTACTGCACTCAGAATCTCTTTGGGCGAATTTTGCAGTTCTGTAATAGGGGTGGAAGGCAAAGGGGAAGGAAAGTGAAACGGTACAGTTCTTTAGTCTTTCGTAATACTCACACATTTCGGTCTCCTTGGCAAGCATTTCAAAATTCAGTCCTTTAAAATAGATCACCACAGCCTCGTCAAAGTCGTTTACACATATCTTCTCCAGAATATCAAGCTTGGGGCAGGCGGCAGCAAAATTACGGCTGCAGATATTAATAAGCGCAGCAGTAAGATGAATTTGTGCCTCGGGATTATCTGCGAATGCAGAGGAAAAGGTTTTGCCAAAAACTTTAGTATGCTCCATGCGCCACTTTTTGTAGTTCTTATCGTTCAGTGCATACTGCATTAATAGGTTATCAAAATCATTGCTTTCGTGCATACTAAAGCCTCCTCCGCACTCGGAACCGACTGCTATTTGATCGACACACCAAAGATTGTTCGGGCAATCCGTTCCAAAAAAATCTTTTTTAAAATTATATACCAAACACCAAAAAAAATCAAGGGATAAAAACAAAATAGATGAATCTGCTATATTTCAAACATAATATAGGGCAGAATGGCATTTGGACTTCGCTGTGTGATTGCGGGCACGAAGTTGTTAAAAAAAGAAAGTAATGCCTTTGCCTTTTTTTAAAACCCCCTTGCAAAAATTGCTCAAATATGGTACAATAATATGAAATATTATTGAAATTTGAAGGGAGGCTTACGTAGGTGAAAAACGGATATGAGATTTTCAGCGAGAATATTGCTATAAAGTATCTTTCCGCCGACGAGGGACGTGAGGGCTTTTGCGGCGATCACTGCCACGATAAATATGAGATCACCTATCTGCAATCGGCCTCCGGAAGGTATATAGTCGAGGGCTGTGAGCATAAAATAACCAGTGGAACTCTTATTTTTATACCTCCTATGTCCTATCACAAGGTAGAGCTTTCGCCCGACGTTTTAGCCGAGGGCTATACCGTTCACTTCCGACGTGAAGCGGTAAGCGGAGCGGTTGACGCTATGTTTGATAAGATCTGTGCAGACGGTGAAGGCCACGGCAGATTTTATCCTGGCGAGCAGGTATGCGAGGCGCTTATCTCGGCATTTGACAGATTTGAGATGGCTGAAAGGCTTAAGGAGAATGAGCGTGACGCTTATATGCAGACGCTTCTTGCTGAAATAATCATACTTCTCTCGGCAACAGAGGGCAAGCAAATTACGGTAGATGAGGATGAGATAGGCGCAAGGGTTGGAAGATTTTTAAATGCAAATTTCAGGAAAAATATCAGCCTTGACCGTCTTGCCCGCAGGTTTTTCGTTAGCAAGTATTATCTCTGTCGAGCCTTTAAGAGCTACAGTGGAATATCGATCCACGCATATATCAATCAAAAACGTATCATCTATGCCAAGGGACTTATTGAGTCAGGCATGACCGCATCAAATGCGGCGGAAAAGGTGGGCTTTGGCGACTATTCGGCGTTTTACAGAGCCTACGTAAAGATCGTGGGGAAATCTCCCACGGCATAAATTTTTGGAAAGGAGCAGGGTATGAAGTATTCGTTGCTCGACGGCATCAATTCGCCGTCCGATCTTAAAAAACTGAATAAATCAGATATCCCGACTCTTTCCTCAGAGATCAGAGATTTTCTTATTGAGAATGCCAAGGAACACGGCGGACATCTGGCATCAAATCTTGGTGTTGTTGAGCTTACCCTGGCGATTCATACGGTGTTTGATTCACCGAAGGATCATATTGTTTTCGACGTTGGGCATCAGTCCTACGTTCATAAGCTGTTGACCGGCAGACGAGAGGCCTTTGATACGCTTCGTATTCCCGGCGGTCTTTCTGGCTTTACCTCTATGAAGGAGAGCGAGCACGACGCCTTTGGCTCCGGCCATTCGTCAAACTCCATATCCGCCGCACTCGGTATTGCACGATCGGATAACCTCTCGGGAAATACCTGTCATACCGTCTGTGTGACGGGCGACGGTGCTTTTACCGGCGGAATGGCTCACGAGGCGCTTAATAATTGCCCGAAAAAGCTTCCTCTCGTTATTATTCTCAACGAGAACGGTATGTCAATATCCTCCACTAAGGGCGCATTTGCATCCTACGTTTCCCACGTTAGAGTGTCGCCCGGATATGCAAAATTCAAGACAAATACCAAGAACTTTCTTGACAAGCTTCCTCTCATCGGCAAGCCTATTCGCTTCCTGCTCAGATGCATAAAGCGTGCTATCAAAAAGCTGGTTTACAAGCCAAATTACTTTGAGGAGCTTGGACTTTACTATATCGGCCCTATCGACGGCCACGATTATAATGCTGTTTGCAAGGCTCTGACTCTTGCAAAGCAGTCGGGTAAGACCTGCGTCGTTCACGTTAAGACGGTTAAGGGCAAGGGATACGAGCCTGCGGAGAGCTCGCCCGACGGATATCACAGCTTTAATTCCGCATCTCCCGAGGGAGGCTTTGGCAAAAGCTTTGCCGACGAGCTGATAGCGATGGCAGAGAAGAATGACAAGATAGTCGGCATAACCGCCGCTATGGGTATCGGTACGGGACTTGACCGCTTTGGCAAGGTATACACCGACAGATATTTCGACGTAGGTATTGCCGAGGCTCATGCGCTTACCTTTGCCGCAGGCCTTGCAAGAGGCGGTCATATTCCTTTCGTTGCGCTTTATTCCACCTTCCTGCAGAGAGGCTATGACAGTCTGCTTCACGACGTTGCACTCCAGAATCTGCCGGTTAAGATTATGATCGACCGTGCAGGTCTCGCTCTCGGTGACGGCGCAACCCACCACGGCATATTTGACGTGTCCTTTATCTCGCATATTCCCAATATGACGCTTCTCGCACCTGCAAGTTTCGCTTCGCTTCGTGAGATGATGCACTTTGCAGAGGGGCATGACGGTCCTGTTGCTATCCGTTATCCCAATGCCAAGGAGCCTATATGCCTGAACAGGTTTAGATCCATCTCGGATTCTCCGACCTGTAAGATCAGCGTTGACTATGATACACAGAATACTCCCGAGCATCTGTTTATTACCTACGGCTCGCTTGTTGACAGAGTGAAGTCTGCGACTGATATTCTCAAAAAGCAGGGAATAGCTGTGGGCATAATACTTATTGAGAGCTTAAAGCCCTATGGCCCTGTGGCAGAGGAATTAATTAAGCTTATTTTTCCCGCAAAGCGTGTTGTCTTTGCCGAGGAGGGAATCAAGAGCGGCGGCGCTGCTGAGCTTTGCCGTGAGGAGCTTATGCTCCGTGGCCTTGATATACTAAAGACAGAATATAGAATTGCCGCCATAGAGGATAATTTCGCCTCTCCTTCTGAGATGTGTGACCTCTATGACTACGTAGGCCTTTCGGCAGAAAAGCTTGCGAAAAAAATGAAAGACTAAAAAAAGGAGGGAGTAATATGATCCACAGCATAAATGAAATAAACGTGAGAGAATACATCTCCCTCGTTAAAAAAATAAACGACGGCGCAAAAAAATACGCCCACGTTATCACCTTTGGCTGTCAGCAGAACGAGAGGGATAGCGAGACCGTAATGGGTCTGCTCTGCGAGATGGGATACACTCCTACGGACAATCCCGATATTGCTGACGTTATTATCATCAATACCTGCGCTATAAGAGAGCACGCCGAGGTAAAGGCGCTTTCGCTTCTCGGCAGATTCAAGGCGCAGAAAAAACGCAATCCCGACCTTATTGTCGGCGTGGTTGGCTGTATGGCGGCCGAGCCTCATAGGGCAGAAATGCTTAAGACCGATTTTCATTACGTCACCTTTACTCTTGAACCTAATATGCTTCACCGCATACCCGAGCTTATTGCACGTAAGCTTACAGACGGAAAGCGAAGCTTTATATTCGGTCAGGACGGCGGTGATATTTATGAGGATACCCCTGCGGTAAGACGTGAGAGACACAGAGCCTGGGTGTCCATAATGTACGGATGTAACAATTTCTGCTCCTACTGTATTGTTCCATACGTGAGGGGCAGGGAGCGAAGCCGATTAAGTGATGATATACTTGCGGAGTGCCGAGAGCTTGTTGCTTCGGGCGTCCGTGAGATAACTCTCCTCGGTCAGAACGTTAATTCCTACAAGGCAGACCTTACTTTCCCTGAGCTTTTGTCAAGAATTGCCGAGATTGAGGGCGACTTTATCATCAGATTTATGACCAGTCACCCCAAGGACACCTCTACGGAATTAGTAGAGGTAATGAGGCGGCATAATCCTAAGATTGCGCCCTTCTTCCACCTGCCTCTGCAGTCGGGAAGCAACCGCATACTTAAGGAGATGAACCGCACCTATACCAGAGAGCGATATCTTGCGATAGTGGACGAGCTTCGTGCGAATATCCCGAACATCGCACTTTCCACCGACGTAATTATCGGCTTCCCAAGTGAGACCGACGAAGATTTTGCCGACACGATGGATATTCTTCGCAGGGTGGAGTTTGACAACGTGTACGCATTCCTTTATTCTCCGAGAGAGGGAACAAGGGCGGCCAAGATGGACGGTGCCGTTGACCGATCGGTAAAGGACGTGCGAATGGCAGAGCTTCTTTCTATGCAGGACTCCATTTCTCTTGAAAAAAATAAGCCTTATGAAAATACTATACAGAGAGTGCTGACCGATTCCTTTGAAACAAAGAACGGCAAGCGTATCCTATCCGGCAGAACGCTTACCAATAAGCTGGTATACTTTGAGTCGGATGCGCCCATAGGCGAGTTTATTAATGTGAAAATAACCAAGGCCTGCCCCTATCATCTTATGGGCGAGGCGGAAAAGTGAGGAAATAAAAATGACAAAGATTATAGAGCTTGCACATCTTCTCGGCGAGGAGATTGCAAAAAGCGATGAGATAAAGAACCTTGAGGCCACAAAGAACGAGTTCCAGATGGACGGTGAGCTTCAGAACAAGATGAGCGAATACGAGGCAGAGAGAATGCTTCTCGGTCAGGAGTTCGCAAAGGATCCATCCGAGGCAGATCAGCGTGCCATAGCAGATCTTCGTGCACGCATAGAGCAGCTTGGCTCCGAGATTGGCTCTCACCCCAAGTATATTAAGTTTGCAGAGGCGCAGAGAGCTATGAACGCTCTTATGGACGAGGTAAACGCCGAGATCAAGTATTGTATTACAGGTCAGCGCCCCTCTGATTGTACCCACGACTGCTCCACCTGTAAGGGCTGTCACTAAAATCAAACTAGGATAAGAGGTAATTTGCCCTATGGCAGAGGTAATTGTTATAGAGAAAAGGAGTGACATAACCACCGTTACTCCTATGATGAAGCAGTATCTTGAGGTAAAGTCGCAGTATGAGGACTTTATCCTTATGTACCGTCTCGGCGATTTTTACGAGTGCTTCTTTGAGGACGCCATAATAGCCTCCCGTGAGCTTGAGCTTACTCTTACAGGCAGAGATTGCGGAGAGGGAAAACGTGCGGCAATGTGCGGTGTACCCTTCCATAAGGCTGACGTGTACGTTGGCAGACTTGTTGAGAAGGGAATAAAGGTTGCAATATGCGAGCAGGTAAGCGATCCCAAGGAATCTCAGGGTCTTGTTAAGCGTGAGGTTACCCGTGTTGTTACTCCGGGCACGGTGACTGATGCCAGCCTGCTTTCTGAGGGAAAGAATAATTTCCTGATGGCTATATATATATCCGACTCCTCGGCGGGAATTGCCACCGCCGATATCTCCACAGGCGAGGTTTCGGCAACCTACCTTTCGGGTAAGGAGCTTATGTCGCTTATCCGTAACGAGATAGGCGCATATCAGCCCTCCGAGATCATAATTAACCGTAAATCGGCAGAGGTTTCGGATATTGCGGGCTTTGCAAAGGAGAGATTTTCCTCTCTCATTACCGATAACGTAAACAGACTTTTCGCTTTTGAGAAGGCAAAGGAGCTTTGCCGCCGTCACTTCAAGGATGAGGCGGACAAGCTGAATGAGAGCGAAATGCTTATGGCGGCAGGTGCACTGCTGTCCTACATAGAGGAAACACAAAAGACAGATATTGCCTTTGCAAAGGGAATTAACGTTTATGCAAGAGGTCAGTATCTTGATCTCGATCTTAATACTATAAGAAATCTTGAGCTTGTCGAGGCTATGAGAGTTAAGTCCAAGCGTGGCTCGCTTCTCTGGGTACTTGACAAGACAAAGACCGCCATGGGTGCAAGACTTCTTCACTCCTGGGTGCTTCGTCCTCTGGTTGATCCCGTAAGGATTTCCCACCGTCAGAGTGCGGTGCGTGACATATTTGCAGACAGGCGTCGCCGTGATGAGCTCTCCGAGCTTCTGGAGGGAATGCTTGACATTGAGCGTCTTACCGCAAAGGCGGTTTACGGCACGGCAAATGCGAGAGATCTTAAGGCCATCGGCGAGAGCATTAAGCATCTGCCCGAAATTAAAGCCTTAATTTCTACATTCCCGTCTGCATCACTCAAGGAGATCACAAGAGAGCTCGACACTCTTGACGACATCTTCGAGCTTCTTGATCAGGCGATAATCGACAATCCTCCGCTTACTATCCGTGAGGGTGGAATGATCAAGGAGGGCTTTAATGCTGACGTGGACTACTACCGTTCTATCAAGGACGGTGGCGAGGGAATTATGGCTTCTATTGAGCAGCGAGAGAAGGAGGCCACCGGCATCAAGACCCTTAAGGTCAACTATAACAAGGTATTCGGCTACTATATCGAGGTTTCCAAGTCCTTTATCGATCAGGTTCCCGACAGATTTGTCCGTAAGCAGACACTTACCAACTGCGAGAGATATATTACTCAAGAGCTTAAGGAGATGGAGAACACCATCTTCTCAGCTGATGAAAAGCTGGTTTCCATGGAATATCAGATATTCGACAGCCTGAGACTTTTCGTTGCCGAAAACAGAGAGCGCATCCGTAAGAGTGCGGCGCTTATTGCAGAGATCGACGTTTACCGCTCTCTTGCAGAGGTTGCAAGCCGTAATAATTACGTTTGCCCCGAGGTTGACCTGTCCACCGATATTATTATCAAGGACGGCCGTCATCCTGTGGTAGAAAAGTTCGTAAAGGATTCTTATTTTGTTCCCAACGATACTACTCTTGATACCACGTCAAATAAAACAATGATCATCACCGGTCCCAATATGGCCGGAAAATCTACCTATATGCGTCAGGTTGCCATTATTACGGTTATGGCGCAGATCGGCTCCTTCGTTCCCGCAAGAGAGGCCAGAATCGGCATTGTGGACAGGCTCTTTACCAGAGTCGGTGCCTCGGACGATCTTGCTTCGGGGCAGTCTACCTTTATGCTTGAGATGACCGAGGTTGCCACCATTCTGAAGAATGCTACCTCCCGCTCGCTTATTATTTACGACGAGGTTGGTAGAGGAACCAGCACCTACGACGGTATGTCTATCGCTCGTGCGGTGGTTGAGTACACCTATTCCAAGAAGATCGGCGCAAAGACGCTCTTCGCTACTCACTATCACGAGCTTACCGATATGGAGGACGAGTTCGACGGCATTGTTAACTATAATATAGCCGCAAAGAAGCGTGGTGATTCCATCACCTTCCTCCGTAAGATCGTACGTGGCGGCACAGACGATTCCTACGGTATTGAGGTTGCAAAGCTTGCAGGCGTACCCTCTGAGGTGGTTAAGCGTGCCAGAGAAATACTTGCCGATATTGAATCGGACAAGCCTGTTGCCAGAGAGCAGAAGAGGGAACAGCCTGTGGAATTCGACCTGTTCGCAGGAATTACCGAGTCAAAAGAAAATGAGGTCGCAGATCAGCTTCGCTCGGTTGATATTAATACGTTAACGCCTATTGAGGCTATGAATCTGCTATTTGAGCTTAAGAAAAAGCTTTCGGATTAAGAAAGCGTTGGATGAAAGAAAATTATGGGAAAAATAAACGTACTTGATTTTGAAATAGCCAACCTTATTGCCGCAGGCGAGGTGGTCGAGAGACCCTCGTCGGTGCTTAAGGAGCTTATCGAAAACTCAATAGACTCAGGCGCTACGTCTATTGTCGCCGAGATCAAGCGAGGCGGTGTTGCGCTCATTCGTGTCAGCGACAACGGTTGCGGTATGGACAGAGAGGATCTGCCCGTAGCAATTAAGCGTCACGCTACCAGCAAGATCAAAGCACGTGAGGATCTTGAGAGCATCAGCACTCTCGGCTTCCGTGGCGAGGCTCTTGCGGCAATCTCCTCGGTTTCTGCTGTGACTATCATAACCAAGACCGCCGAGGCAGAGGTAGGCTCTATGCTTGTCAGCGAGGGCGGTAGGATACTGGATCTTTCCGAGGTGGGCTGCTCTGCGGGTACTACTGTAGTTGTGGAAAATCTGTTCTTCAACGTGCCCGCACGCCGTAAGTTCCTAAAAAAAGACTCCACCGAGGCTATGAATTGCGCCGCTCTTGTAGAGAAGGTTGCGCTCTCTCGCCCCGATATCTCCATTCAGCTTTTGGTTGACGGAGAGGAGCGCTTTAAGACTCCTGGTGACAAGGATCTCCTTAACACCATTTATGCCGTATACGGCAAGGATTTTGCCTCCAAGCTTATTCCTGCGGACGGTATTGCAAACGGTATTCATGTTCACGGATATATCGGCAGAAGCGACAATGTCAGAAAGAACAGAAACTATCAGAACGTTTTCATCAACGGCAGATACGTTAAGAGCCTTACCGCTATGGCGGCTATTGAAAAAGCCTATACCTCTTATATTGCTCACGAGGCTTTTCCTACCTGTGTTCTGTTCCTTGATATGAATCCTATGGCAGTTGACGTAAACGTTCATCCTGCAAAGCTTGAGGTTAAGTTTGCAAGTGAGCAGCCTGTATTCGAGGCGGTTTACTATACTGTTAAGAGGGCGCTCGAGGACTATCAGTACCGTCCCGAGATGCAGCTTGCAGGTAAAAAGACCAGCGAGAGAAACCTCACAGGCGCTTTCGTTCCGATCGGTGAGGACACCAAGGGTAAGCAGATGTCTATTCCCGCCGTCGAGCGCACAAGCTATACTCCTGCAGCCTATAAGCAGTCGGCACCTCAGTCACGTCCTGCTTTTGATTATTCTAAGCCCCTTAAGGTATCCAGCGGAGCAGGTGAGGGCTTCTCTCCCAAGGCTACTCCTTCGGCTGTGACTCCCAAAACTGCTCCTGCGGCTATGAGTCCCAAAAATTCGGTCGAGCTGCTCGAGAGATATGCAAAAACCACTCCTTCTGAAAATTATACACCTCAAAAGGCTCCCTTGACCGAGGCGCCTCTTCCCGAGATAAGAGTAGAGGAGTCCGCTCCCGAGTACAAGTATATCGGCGAGGCATTTAACTGCTATCTGCTTGTTGAATACGAGGGCGCTATGCTTGTTATTGATAAGCATGCGGCTCATGAGAGAGTTATCTTTGAGGATCTGAAAAGAATCACCGAGCGTGACGGCAGAGTTGCGGCGCAGTCGCTTCTCCTTCCCATAACCGTTCTTCTTTCTCCCGACGAGCTGGCAACAGCAGGGGAGTACAGAGCGGAGCTTGAGAGCGTGGGCTTTGAATTTGAGCTGCTTGACGGCCACGCAAACCTCAGCGCTATTCCTTCCTCGATTGGAAGCATGGAGGCAGAGTCGCTGTTTGTTAAGATGGTTGACGATATTATAGACGGCAAGGGCAATCCCGAGATCACCGAAAAGATCCGTCGTGAGCAGGCTCTTTATCAGATCGCCTGCAAGGCGGCTATCAAGGGTGGCAGAGTGTACGACAGATCTGTGCACGAGTGGATCATCAAGAAGGTTCTTGAGCTTCCCGACGTGACAGTTTGCCCTCACGGCAGACCTATTGCGTACAGACTTACCAAGAATGAGCTTGACCGTCAGTTTGAAAGAATAAAGTAAAGGATTATATATAAATGGGCAAATTTACACTACTTAAAACCGAGGGCAAGGCTCGAAGAGGCAGATTCGAGACCGTCCACGGTACGATTGAGACACCTGTATTTATGAACGTAGGAACCTCTGCGGCCATTAAGGGCGGTATCTCTACAATGGATCTTAAGGAGGTCAACTGTCAGGTTGAGCTTTCCAATACCTATCACCTTCATATCCGTCCCGGCGACGATCTTATCTACCGTATGGGCGGACTTCATAAGTTCTTTAATTGGGACAGACCCATTCTTACCGACTCGGGCGGATTCCAGGTGTTCTCTCTTGCGAAGCTTCGTAAAATAACCGAGGAGGGAGTAACCTTTAACTCCCACATGGACGGTAAGCGTATCTTTATGGGTCCCGAGGAATCTATGCGCATTCAGTCTCACCTTGGCTCTACTATTGCTATGGCATTTGATGAGTGCGTAGAGAACCCTGCGCCCTACAATTACGTTAAAAACTCTCACGAGCGTACTATCCGCTGGCTTAAGAGATGCCGTGCGGAGATGGACAGACTTAACGCAGAGGAGGGAACGGTTAACCCGCATCAGATGCTCTTCGGCATTAACCAGGGCGGAACCTACGAGGATCTTCGTATCGAGAATATGAAGGCTATCCGTGAGATCGAGTGCGACGGTTACGCTATCGGTGGCCTTGCGGTTGGTGAGGATGCTGAAACGATGTATCACATCATTGAGACCGTTGAGCCATATATGCCCACTGACAAGCCCAGATATCTTATGGGCGTTGGTACTCCTCAAAATATCGTTGAGGCTGTTTACCGTGGCGTAGATTTCTTTGACTGCGTAATGCCCAGCCGTAACGCAAGACACGGCAACCTCTTTACCTGGAAGGGTAAGATAAATCTTCTCAATGAGAAGTATGCCGAGGACGGCCGTCCTATTGCAGAGGAGTGCGGATGTCCTGCCTGCCGTAATTACAGCAGAAGCTATATCCGTCATCTCTTCAAGGCGAGAGAGGCACTTGGCATGCGCCTTGCAGTTCTTCATAACCTCTACTTCTATAACGACCTTATGCAGAAGATCAGAGATGCTCTCGACGAGGGGCGCTACGAGGAGTTCTATCACACCTACGTAGACCTTCTTGCAGAGCGCAGAAAGGATTAAAATGGGATTTATTTCAAGGCAGATTGAAGATATATATAGAAAAGTACTGTTTTCAAGACACGATCCCGACGAGAGAATATACTACTTTTCTGCGGGTGATTTTCCCGGGCTTTTCAGCCGAGAGCTGTCCTTTGAAAACAGCGACGGCTATCGTATAAAGGGCTACTTTTACTACTATAACAATCCCAGAACCGACAGGATCATAGTGTTTGATCACGGCCTGGCTCCCTGGCATAGATCCTATATGCGTGAGATCGAGGAGCTTTGCCGTCACGGCTTTGCGGTATATGCCTTTGATCACACCGGCTGTGGCGAATCGGAGGGAGAGCACGTCAGGGGGCTGTGCGGATCGCTCTGCGACCTTGACGACTGCCTTTTCGTTCTTCGTGGAATAGAGGAGCTTTCCTCTGTGGAGATAGCCTTGGTCGGTCATAGCAGAGGCGCTTATTCTACTATGAATATTCTGAAATTTCATCCGGAAATAAACAGGATAGTTGCAATGTCGGGCTTTATCTCTCTTAAGGTCATGCACAAGCAGATCGCTCCCTTTATTATGGCTCCTTTCAGAGGAATGCTCTATAATCTTGAGAAAAAATACAATCCCGAATACGTGGATTGCTCGGCGATAGAAGCTTTATCATCCTGTAAAACGCCTGCGCTGTTTATTCATTCGGCAGACGATACTATGGTAGGTATTAATGCAAACTTCAACAAGCTTAAAAAGGCATTTTCCGAAAGGCCAAACACCGAATTTCTTCTGGTAAAGGACAGAGACCATAATCCCACCTTTACGAAGGAGGCTGTTGAATATAAAAAGGCCTTCTTCAAGGATTTCGCTAAGATAAAAAAGCAGGGAGGACTTCCCACCGAGGAGGAATGCGCACGGATCATTGCATCCTACGATTGGTACAGGATGACCGAACAGGATAAGGATGTGTGGAAGGTTATTTGCGATTTTCTTGATAAATAAAAATAAAAAACTCAGGTTAGCTAAAGCTCTCCTGAGTTTTTCTATTACATAACCTCTTTGCCGCCGCAATGACCGTCAAACATACCTGTCATGTCGCAGATAAGCTCGCCGTCCTTTTCCTTAAAGCCTACCGCACGCATAAGTCTTTCGTCGCCTGCATCTGCAGATATACGACAGCTGTGCACACCGCAAAGATCTATAAAATTCATCGTCTGCCTTGCGAGGATAAACATTGCCTCAAAATCGCTCCTTCCGGGGGCTTCCTTCAGGTCGAATATGTATCCCTCGCTGCCGATTTCAAACTGCGACATGCCCATAATTTCGCCGCTGTCGATGTCGAACATCATATAGGCAAAGGCATCGCTGCGGAAGCTCGCACCGCAAAGAATACAGATATCTCTCTGCTTATCCTTATCCTGTATAGGTGTTATCTTAAACATTATCTCTGTTCCTTTGTCGCCTTGTAAAGATAGTCAACCTCGCTCTGCTCAAGGTATCTCCATTTACCTACGGGAAGACCATCCAGCTTAAGATTTCCGATAGACACACGTGACAGACGCTTAACCGTAAGCTCTGCCGCCTCGCACATCTTTCTGATCTGTCTGTTTCTGCCCTCGTAAAGAGTGAATTTAAGTACAGTACCGCTCTCATCCTCGCCTGTGATGATAACGTCCACAGGCTTGATCTTATAGCCGTCGATCTCAAGAGAGGAGGTGAGAATATCAAGCTGGCTCTCACTTACCGAGCCGCCAACCTTAACACGGTATATCTTGGGAATGGTGTGACTTGGATGAGTGAGGCGGTTCTTAAGCTCGCCGTCATCGGTGAGAAGTATCATACCCTCGCTTATCATATCAAGTCGGCCCACAGGATAAACTCTTGCGCCAACACCGTCAAGCAGATCGGTAACACACTTTCTGCCTCTGTCGTCGGTGGTAGAGGACAGGTATCCTCTGGGCTTGTTAAGCATAATATAGGTGTATTTGCGCTTTTCATATCTGATGCGCTTACCCTTATATGCCACAACGTCCTCGGCGGGATCTATTTTCATACCGATAGATGCTACGTGGCCGTTAACCGAGAAGCTTCCTCTTTCGATCTCTGCCTCTGCCGCTCTTCTGGACATAAGTCCCGCATCTGCTATAAATTTCTGAAGTCTAACCTTTTCCATTTTTATCTCCGTTGTTTAAATATTTAGTCAAATATAGATAGAATTCTGTCAAAAAATCCCTCGGGTTTCTTTTTGTTTACGGTCTCGGTGGCTATGATAGGCAATCTGCAAGCCACCTCTCCGTTAAGTGAATAAATAATCTCACCGAGAATATCACCCTTCTTAACAGGCGCTATGGCGTATTTGATAAGCTTCACACTCTCGGTAACAGCATTATCTCCACGCTCGCAAATCAGCTCTGCGCCCTCAACGTTTGCCGCAATCAGACTGTCACGCTCTCCGTCAAGAACAGGAATTTTATATACGTGATCAAATTCTTCTGCAAATTTCAGCTTTTCAATACTTTCAAAGCCGTAGTCAAGCATCCTTTTATGATCGTTCCAATCATTTGGCGCATCAAGAGTTACCGTAATAAAGGTAAGTCCGTCCCTTTCAGCCGCACCAACAAGACATCTGCCGCATTTCTTTGTGAAGCCTGTTTTCACACCGATAGCACCGTCGTAAAGGCGGAGCAGCTTGTTGTGATTTACGTAGGTTCTCCTACGGTCCTCGGTTGCAAATGTGCGCTTATAAGTAGAAACGATTCTTTTAAAGGTTGGGTTTTTCAGCGCCTCGGCGGCAATCAAAGAAAGCTCTCTTGCAGTAGTATAATGCTCCTCGTCATCCAGCCCGTGTGGGTTGGTGAAATGAGTATCGGTAAGGCCCAGCTCCTTCGCTCTATCGTTCATCATATCCGAAAAGCCTTCGATACTGCCGCCAATATGACAGGCTATTGCAACTGCGGCATCGTTTGCACTTTGAAGGAGCAGGGCATAGAGCAGCTCCTCCATAGTCAGCACGTCACCCGAGCAAAGATAGGCAGAGGATCCCTCTGTGCCTATGGCGGAGTCGTCGATAGCTACAAGCTCGCTAACTTTACTGTTCTCAAGTGCCACCAGAGCCGTCATTATCTTGGTTGTGCTTGCCATTGGCAGCCTTGCGTCTGCGTTCTTAGAATATAGAAAATTATTTATTTCCGGCTGATAAAGTATGGCAGACCTTGCACTGATCGGGAAATCGCTGCTTTCCTTTTCTCCGAAAGCATATATGGTCAGAAAGGAAAATATCACCGCCGCAAGTATCAGCATTGCCACGTATACGTTGATTTTGTTTTTCATTTTTACCTACCTTTTTTCTTATGATTTGAAATTTTGGCAGGCTGTATTCAATGAAATTTATGACAGCGCATTTTTGATCTTTTCTATTATTTCAGGTGATCTTTCCACCAGATTTACGATCTTATCCACGTCGGCAGCACCGCCGTTTATGTGTATAAGATTCACCTCGGCATCACGTCCCACGGTGAGAAAGGCGATGGGTGTGATAGCAAGACCTGTGCCTCCACCACCGCCGAAATTCTGCTCGGATTCCTGACGTCCCTTACCGTAGTCGATACCGCCCGTGGCTATTCCCATAGCCACCTTGGATACAGATATAACCGTAACACCGCTTGGTGTGGTTATGGCATTGCCGATTACCGTCTCCATATCGGTAAAGCTTTTTATACCGTCCATAGACGCCTTGATAATGTCACTCATTTTATTCTCCGACATATTATACACCTCTAGCTCGCTTTTTTTCTTCGTTTACGCCCCTTCTTAAAGTCAGCAGGGCGTGGATAAGCTGATACAGTCCTAGCTTAACCGTAAAATATAAGTGAACTTCGGTGACGTCGGGGGATGAAATGATTGCATTATCCTCAAGCACTATTCTGTGCGCCTTTGTCCTGAGATATGCTATTATCCCATAGATAAGCCCTTGATATCCAAAGGGCTTTACAAGTGTAAAGCCGTCAAAACGGTCGATTTTGCAGGGAAGAAGGATCTTTTTTATAAACAGATCGCAATTCTTGACTCTGTCAAGCGTTCCTGCGGCAATTCTGACGTATGCTCTTGCGCTGAGTCTTGGATCCTTTGCCTTTTGTATTCTTTTTTGATGTCTGCTTTGACGGTTATCATTTTGTTTTTCGGACTTTTTTAAATAAAGAGCCAGCAGGGGTAGATGAAGCTGAATTATCAGGTCCTCTGTCTTTATCACTCTGACCCACACTCTGCGTGTCAGAAGAAAGAAAAGTAGGAACAAAACAATAATTCCGATCAATACCCCTGCCATATATCTCCTTACATTTCGTCGATTATTATATCATCCTCGGCGGAATGCTCGTCCTCGTATGCAACCTGGATCTCTTCTGCGACCCCGGGAACAAGGCTTTCGTCATTAGTCTCGGGAACGGCAAGATCCTCGTCAGAGATGGAGATCTGCTCGGTCTCCTCAAGAGCCTCACCAACGCTGTCCATTCGGGCGAACATTGCCTTGATCTCGTCTGCCGTCTGGGGCAGGGCGTCAATGCTGGTAAGACCGAATGCACGAAGGAAATCGGGAGTAGTGCCGTAGAGCATAGGACGTCCGGGGGCGTCAAGTCTGCCCTTGGACTCAATAAGGCCACGGTCGATAAGGTTATTCATAGCATAGGATGAGTCAACACGGCGGAGGGTGTCGACGAACACTCTTGTAACCGGCTGATTGTACGCAACGATTGCCAGCGCCTCCATAGACGAGGAGGAAAGGCTGCCGCTCTTTCTGATACCGAGAGCATCACGGATTTCGGTAAGATAGTACTTCTTGGTGCAGAGCTGACAGGAATCGGCGTATGTAAGCAGGATAACACCTCTTGGGATATCCGAATTGTTATATATTGCAGAGTATTTAGCTACCTTTTCCTTAATTCTTGAGGGGGTGGTTTCAAACACTCTGGCCAGGGTAGCGTAGGTTATAGGATGTCCTGCGGCAAAGAGTATAGCCTCAAGCGCTTCCTCAAAAACTACGGGACGGTCGCTCTGCTGAACGTCAGAAGAAACCTCCTTGAGTTCAGCCTCAGCGGCGCCCTCTTCTCTCATAATTATTTCACTCATTTATTTTCGTCCTTTTCGCTGTCATTGTTTTCTTCAGGTGTGGAGTCAAACTCGCTTTCGGTAGCCTCTGCGGGATCGTAGTCGGGATTAAGCACAAACTTCATATCAAGACCACGCTCGTTATACTCAACCACGTCGTCCACTACGGTAATAGTCGTGATAAGTATTCTGCGCAGCTTGATAAGCTCGAGAATACCCATAAATCTTGCAACCACCTCAGAACGGGATTCAGAGTCACGGAGCAGGGTAAAGAGCGATGCCTCGCCAACCTCCTCGAGCATCTTACACATCTGATCGATCTTCTCCTCAACCGAAATAACCTTATGCTTGATAAGGGGGTTAACAAGCTCGGCGGGCTTTCTCTGCGCATCGGCGATCTTCATACGCTTGAGCACTGACTCAAGAGCCTTGATAAGCATTCCCGAGTCAAGATTTAAGGGCAGACCCTTTTCGGGCGGGATCTCATCGGTACCCTTGACGAATCTTCCCGAATATTCATCATATCTGGGCTTCAGCTCGTTTGCCACAAGCTTCGCCTGCTGATAGAGTAAAAGCGCATCGGCGATCTCACGGCGGGGATCGTTTTCATTGCCCTCCTCGTGGGGAAGCAGCATACGGCTCTTTATAAGCATAAGCTCGCTTGCCATAACGATAAATTCACTGGCAATATCGGGATCCATCTTCTGCGCCTCTTCAATATACTCCATATATTGATCGCAGATAAGCGAGATCGGTATATCTGTAATGCTGACCTTGTTTTTGCTTATCAATGTAAGCAGAAGGTCCAGCGGCCCCTCGAACTGATCGAGGCGATATGTTACTTGTTCAATCATAAAAAGGTCCTACTTCAAAATTATACTTGTAAAAATGGAAACAGCTGCCAGAAGCTAACCATAAGACCGGAAACCCAGTCTATAACTATGCCGATGATTTCCGACAGAGCAAAGCTTCCTGCTATAAAGTTAAGAACGGGATTGTTTCCGATAAAGGGAATTGATCTTAAGGCGTTTGCAATATGCGTTCCGAAAAGAAGTGCTGCAAGCACACCGTAATAGATCTTTCTCTCGTGCTTCATTATCTTGAAATATATCTCGGCGGGGAGAAATGCGCTGATCAGCCTTGATCCGTCAAAGGGCGGAATGGGCAGCAGATTAAATATCGCAAGGCCGAGATTAATTAAATGAAACAGGGTAAAGAACAGCTCGGTATTGTATACCAGGAAATACACAAAGTCGGATTCAAAGTCACCCTTAGCTCTCAGCACACCGAAAAGAAGTGCAATAAGCGCCGAGAAGAATGAGAGGATCAGATTGGACAGAGGTCCTGCCGCCGCCGTAATAACAAATCCCCATTTGGGATTCTTGAAATTCCTGGCATTTATCGGAACAGGCTTCGCCCATCCAATGCGGAACAGTATAAGACAGATCACTCCGTACAGATCGAGATGCTTCAAAGGGTTGAGAGTAAGTCTGCCGAAGCTCTTGGCTGTATCGTCTCCCAGCTTATAGGCGGCGTAGCCGTGACAGTATTCGTGAACCGTCAGCGCAATAAGTGCGGCGATGGCGGACAGAAGATAGTATAACACAAATTCCATAAATAATCCTTCTTGATTTTAAGAAATTACGTCGGATATCCTTCTCCAAACCTCATCCTTGCCGTCACGTGTAACCGACGAGAAGGGAATAATCTCAATTCCCGTTCCCTCAAAAAATTCGCTGTGAAGCTCGTCGATCCTGTTCTTCAGTGCGGTTTTAGAAAGCTTGTCGGTCTTTGTCGCAACAAGAATAAAGGGAATCTGACGGTCTATCATCATATTGATCATCATAATATCATCATCTGTGGGGCCTGTGCGAATGTCAATCAGCTGAATAACAAGCTTAAGCGCATCAGATGAGGGATTTTTGAGGAAATAATCCTCGGTAAGCGAGCTCCAGGATCTCTTGGAATCCATAGAGCGCTTTGCATATCCGTAGCCGGGAAGGTCTACAAGGTAGAGCTTCTTGTCAACGTTGTAGTAGTTGATCGTTATGGTCTTTCCGGGGGCGGATGAAACCCTTGCCAGCGACTTTCTGCCAAGCAGGGTGTTGATAAGCGAGCTCTTACCTACGTTAGATCTGCCCGAGAGGGCGATCTGAGGTCTGGGGTCACGTGGGAACTGCTTTTGTGTACCTGCAGTAAGAGCTATATCGCAATTATTGACGTTAATTTTCATTGTTATTTAGTCCTTTATTAAATTCGGGCTTATCTTTAATGACAGAGTGCCGCACCGAGAACGTCGTCTGCGCTCTTGCAGGGAATAAAGCGAAGATGCTCTTTTGCCTCTGTATCAATGTCGTCAAGATCACGCATATTATCCTCGGGAATAAGCACCGTGCTGGTGCCGGCTCTGTAAGCCGCAAGGGTCTTTTCCTTAAGGCCTCCGATAGGCAGTACCTTGCCACGAAGGGTGATCTCGCCCGTCATAGCCACGTCACGCTTTACGGGAATTCCCGCAAGAGCGCTTACCATAGCTGTTACCATAGTAACACCTGCGGAGGGGCCGTCCTTGGGGATAGCTCCCTCGGGGAAGTGAACGTGAATGTCCTTATCCTTATAGAAATCGGGATCAATGCCGTATTTATCTGCCACGGTACGAACGTAGGAATGTGCTATCTTTGCAGACTCCTTCATAACGTCACCAAGCGAACCTGTCAGCTCGATCTTGCCGTTACCCTCCATAACAGCAACCTCTACCTTAAGGAGATCGCCGCCTGCCTGGGTGTATGCAAGGCCGTTTACAATTCCGATAGGATCTCTTTCCTCAAGGCGCTCGGGAATAACCTTGCGCTTGCCGAGGTATTCGGAGATATTTTTCTCGGTGATACGAACGGTTTTTGCCTTGCCCTCGGCGATCTTCTTTGCGCTCTTACGGATAAGAGATGCGATCTCTCTCTCGAGATTTCTAACACCCGCCTCCTTGGTATAGTTGCGGATAAGGGCGAGAATACCGCCGTCGGTGATCTTGAATACACGTGCGGGAACGCCGTTGCGCTTAAGCTGCTTGGGAACAAGGTGGTTCTTTGCAATATCAAGCTTCTCAGAGTCGTTATAGGTGGAGAGCTCGATGATCTCCATACGGTCGAGCAGGGGAGAGGGAATTCCGTCGTAGCTGTTGGCTGTTGCAATAAACAGAGTATCGGAAAGATCGATGGGAATTTCCATAAAGTTGTCACGGAAGGACTTGTTCTGCTCGGGATCAAGCACCTCAAGAAGTGCCGAGGTGGGATCTCCTCTGAAGTTGGAGGAGAGCTTGTCTATTTCGTCGAGAACTATAACGGGGTTCTCGCTCTTTGCGTTGATTATTGCCGTAACGATACGGCCGGGCATTGCTCCAACGTAGGTTTTTCTGTGGCCTCTGATCTCGGCCTCGTCGTGCATACCGCCAAGGGATACACGGGCGTACTTTCTGCCAAGGGCACGTGCAACCGATGCCGCAATAGAGGTCTTGCCGACACCGGGAGGGCCTACAAGACAGATGATCTGATTCTTTACGTCAGGGCTGAACTGTCTTACAGCGACGAATTCAAGAATTCTGTCTTTTACCTTTGTAAGTCCGTCGTGATCCGCATCAAGAATATTCTTTGCATCCTCGACCGAGATCTTTTCCTCGCTCTTAATACCAAAGGGGTAGTCAAGGCAGGTGTCAAGATAGGTACGGATAACCGTACCCTCAGCTGCACCAAAGGGTGTTTTAGACAGCTTGGTAAGCTCCTTATAAAGCTTCTCCTTGATCTCCTCGGGCATCTTTGCCGCCGAGATCTTTTCGTCGTATTCCTTAAGCTCGTCATCGTCCTCAAATTCGCCAAGCTCGGACTGAAGAGCCTTTATCTGCTCACGAAGGAAATAGTCCTTCTGATTTTTGTCGATCTTCTCACGTACGCTTCGCTGAATATCACGCTCGCACTGGAGGATCATAAGCTCCTCGCCGAGAGCAATAAGCAGCTTTTCAAGACGTGCCCTCGAGGTCACAGCCTCAAGAACGGTCTGCTTGTTCTTGTAATCTATAATTGCAGAGGATGCTACGAAGTCGGCAAAATAACCGGGAGACTTAATTGCCTCTGCGGCAATTCTGATATCCTCCTCAAAGTTGGGATGTACCTCCACAAGCTGACGGAGCATATTGTTCGCCTCCAGCATAAGCGCCTGAAGCTGCTCGGATGCCTTGTAGCTCTGTTTTTCCTTCTTGGCGATAACCGACGCCATAAGGTAGCCGTTCTCCTCACGCACAGGACCGATCTTCGCACGGTACAGACCCTCGAAGATTACCGACAGATTGCCGTGGGGATTTTTAACCACGTGCTTTATCTCTGCCACAACACCCATACGGTACAGATCCTCGTCCTTGGGATCCTCGGTGGCAATATCCTTTTGCGCAACCAGCAGAACTCTGGCATCGTGCATCGTAGCCGCAGCGGTAAAGGCCTTAAGCGAAATAGGTCTTACGATCTCTATATTCAGCTGTACCGCAGGGAATGCTACGAGTCCACGCAGAGCTATAAGCGGAAGCGTCATTTCTTCAAATATATCTATTCTATCAGACATTTTTAATACCTTTCTTGCCTTTGCGGTGGGGAATAGCCGTCGTTTTCTTATAAATCCCATCGAAATCCGCATCAGCGCATACAAAATCATTATATTATACCATATTAAAAATAAAAAGTCTAGTACTTTGATAAATTTAACAAAACTTTAAAAGAAATATTTATGTTGACAGGCCTCGGGAAAATAGTGTATAATTAAATCAAGAAAATATAAATTCTCTGTAACCTTTTGATAAAAACGGTGTCTTATTATATGTAAGGCTTTTGAAAGGAGATATATGTATGAAAAAGACCTTTACTTCGCTTGCCATACTTTTGCTTATTGTCATTCTTTGCCTGACCTCTTGCGATATATCCTCGGTTACAAATATGCTTGACGTATATAGTGTAACAGTGACAGGCAGCACCGATCATTTAGGTCAGCAGCTTTTACCGTTTTATAAAGCGGGCGATACTGTACAGATAAAGCTGCATAATATCACCTGCGCAGGACTATACGTTTATCTTGACAACGGTACACTATCATATGTCGGTTATGATGACAAGTACACGTATTATGAGTTTGAAATGCCGAAAAAGGATGTGACGGTACATATTACATTTGATCCCTTTTACGGCAGAGAGAATTATACCTTTGGCGAGCTCATTTATTGGATAGAGTTTATAGATAACAGCATCTACAACAAAACAGTCAACGGGGTGAGCTTGACAATCAACGATTATTCCGATGAGACCTCCTTTGTTGAGACCAGATATTCTGTAAAGCAGGTGGATATTGATAATTTCAAGGCCATATTTGATCAGTCCTTGATCAAGGTGGACTATGAGGAGGTAGTCGATACTGATGTATATACCACCTATTCCTTTTACGAGGACGGAGACGAGTTTTACAGAGGGGCGCTGGGCGATCTGAACTTCAGAGATGATTTCTTCAGCCATCTGTATAACGAAACCTCCTCTCCGCAGCCATTCAGATTTGAAGATCCCGATTTTGTTTTACCTACTATCGAGGATCCCGATTACGTGACCTATTCCTTCAGAAGAGAAAACGGAATTATTTACATCAAGAAATACGACGATGAGTCCTATTCTGCAAGATATGACTATATGTCGTTTGTAGCATTTATTCCGTATGATAGGGAAGTCCCTGATGTGACCCCCGTGTTTTACATTGACAGTAAATGCGGTAGGATCAATCTGATAAACGAAACTATTTTCGAATTGAATGGGGAATATTACGAGGTGATCTCTGGCTCCTGGGCATATAACTACGTTTAAAGGAGGGAAAGCGATGAAAAAACTTTTAGTCTTTATTTTAACGGCAGTTTTGATGCTATCTTGTCTTACTGCTTGCGATCTGTCTGAAGAGGATAAGGGCGTTACGATCAAGGAATATGAAAACTGCGCTGTTTTTACCTTCGATAATCTTCCCGAGAGGGAAACCGCTACCTTCGAGCTTACACGCACAGGTCTTGGTGAGGGTGCGATCTATTATCATATAAACCTTGAAAGAGGATCTTTAGGCATCAGCTACAAGGATAATGTTATCAGCGTGGCTCAATCACTCGGTCAATTTACGGCAGATGATGAAATGCCGATAAACGGCTCCGGCGGTTATATAGAAGGTGATAAGATTGAAATTTCCTTCGGAACCTTAAGCCCGGTAAAGGGCGAGATCATCATTGCCTTTACCGAGGATGCACTGAAGGCGGTTCACGGAAGCCTGAATCATCACGAGCATACTGGCGAATGGATCGAATATAATCAGCACACACATTATTATCAGTACACCTGCGGTTGCACACTTCCTGACAGGGGAAAAGAACCTCATGAAAATTATGATGCAGATATGTTTTGCGATGTTTGTGGATTTAATATGTCCGAAATTCCCACTCCCACCAACCACTTCCTTCGCAATCAGGCAGGCTGTGAGTGGCTTAACGACATAACCGCCGAGGATATTGCAGAAATCAAGATTATTAGTGAAGCAGTTGGCGTTGCTCCCGGAACTCCTAAAAACATTTTAAGTTCTACCGATGAAAATGTAATAGCAAGGATTTTTGAAGAGTATTATTGGCTTGATACAACTCCCATTTCAAAGAGCAACGGAGAAATTGACGGTGGCGGTGCTATCACGGTAAAGTTCATTTTGAAGGACGAAACGGAAAAGGAGCTTTATATCAACAACGGAAATTATCGTGATCCTGGCGATGACTACTTTGAGCTTCTTTATACTCCAAATTTCAATGATACCGACAGCGTAACAAAGACTTACGGATTTGTAACCTACGTAGGAACAGGAACAGTTTATGACGGTAACAATAATTCCGTTTGCGAAATTCCTGTAGATGAGCTGGAATATGTCATTGCAGGCTACGATTTTTGGATGTTTGACGGCGGTTATGAATACTATGTTATAGACACCGAATTTGGTAAATTGTACTTTGCAAAAGTTGATATTTTTGCATCCGAAGGCGGTGAACATGAGCTTGTCAGAGTTGACTACTATTTTATGTATGAGTACGATACTGAATTTTATTATAGGCTCGTCAGTAAAAATCTTGATGAATTGATTGCCGACGCTATGGCTACCGAATATTCCTTAAAAATGAACGATGAAGAATGGCTGTACGAAGATATTAAATCTACTTCTAAAGCAGGGGAAACGGTAACTGTAAAGATTGAAAAGGCGCTTGACCTTGGCTATTTGTTCCTTGTAAACGGCAAGGATATTGCTACCTGCATTGACGGTGACGAGCTATATTGGGAGTTCACCTTTACAATGCCGGCCTGCGACGTTGAGATCGATTTCAAGACCTACGACGGATTTTTACCCGATTGTAATTATGGAGTATTAATTAAAGCTTATTGGAAGCACGATCTTGATTCTGATTTCGTTTACGTTGAAAATTATTATGGAGAGTTTCCCGGTGGCGCAATCGTAGCAATGATAACATCGGGAGAATATGACCAAGCCCTTTGGGAAGAGACGGTTGACAACACAACCATTCGTTATAACAACGGGAATCGCATCATCGTTCTTTACGAAGGAGACTTTTATACGCTTACAGCTGCGTATGAAAATGGGTATCTTTCCTCAAATGATTTAGAAGTTATCTCTGAGTTACAAAAAGAATTTTATCCATTCCTGTATTAATTGGGAAATAACTATTTACTGAAATATCAAATCGAGCCCTCGTTTTTTAGACGAGGGCTTTTATTTACAAATATTTTTATAAATATAATTGACTATCACAAAAATATGTGATATAATAATTTAACATGGATTTTTATGGCCATTTGAAAGAAGGGAGGAATTTTATGCGTATACTTGGCATTGACCCTGGGCTTGCGATAGTCGGTTGGGCTGTTCTTGACAGCAATAGAGGTCAGCTTCAGCCTGTTGCATTTGGCGCAATTACCACGCCTGCTCATACCAGCATAGAGTCAAGGCTTCTCATAATCAAGAATGATCTTGAAACAATAATTGATAAATATTCTCCCGATGAGATGGCGATAGAGGAGCTGTTCTTTAACACCAATATTACGACAGGTATTGCGGTTGCGGAGGCGAGAGGAGTTATTCTTTGTACCGCTCACGCAAAGGGAGTTAAGATCAGCGAGTACACACCCCTTCAGGTAAAGCAGGCCGTTGTTGGCTACGGCAAGGCAGAGAAGCACCAGGTTATCGCAATGGTAACCTCGATTTTGAAGCTGAAGAAGCCTCCCAAGCCCGACGATACCGCCGACGCAGTTGCAATAGCGATATGCCACTCCCAGTGCGCAGGTTCGGCAATAGGAAAGTATTATAACCAGAGGTAAATGATATGTGGTTAGCAGATAATTGGAAAGACTATACTGTAATAGACACATCCTCGGGCGAAAAGCTTGAGAGATGGGGAAAATATACTCTTATAAGACCCGACCCCCAGGTGATATGGAAGACGGAAAAGAAAAATCCTCTCTGGCGCACCGCTGACGCAAGCTATAAGCGTTCAAGATCGGGCGGTGGAGCCTGGAGCGATAATAAACTGCCTGAAAGCTGGATAATATCATACCGTGACCTTTCGTTCCGCATTAAGCCTATGGGCTTTAAGCATACAGGACTGTTTCCCGAGCAGGCGGCAAACTGGGATTGGTTTGGCGATCTTATAAAGAACGCAGGCAGACCTATCAAGGTGCTTAACCTCTTTGCCTATACCGGCGGAGCGACCGTTGCGGCGGCCAAGGCGGGTGCACAGGTGGTTCACGTGGACGCAGCAAAGGGAATGGTTGCGGCGGCGAAGGAGAACGCGAAGCTCTCCGGTCTTGAAAGCGCTCCTATCCGTTATATTGTTGACGATTGCAAGAAGTTTATTGAGCGTGAGATCCGCCGTGGCAATAAGTATGACGGTATCATTATGGACCCTCCCTCCTATGGCAGAGGACCTACCGGCGAGGTGTGGAAGATAGAGGAAAATATTGACGAGTTTGTAGCTCTCGCAGCTAATCTTCTCTCGGACGAGCCTCTTTTCTTCCTGCTTAATTCCTATACCACAGGCCTTTCCGCATCCACTATGAAATACATAACGTCGGTACGCCTTCTTTCAAAAAGAGGAGGATATTCCGAGGCAGACGAGCTTGGACTTCCCGTTGGCAACTCCGGGCTTGCACTTCCTTGCGGATCAAGCGTACGTGTAACCTTTAAAAAATAAGACAAGGAAAAATAATGAAGGAATATATTATCAAAACCGAAAATCTCGGCTTTACTTACGATGACGGCAGCGAGGAAAAAAACGCAGATGAGATTCCCGCTCTTGACGGAGTTAATATTGGAATTGAGCGTGGTGAATACGTTGCAATTCTCGGTCACAACGGTTCGGGCAAGTCTACCCTTGCCAAGCTCCTTAATCTGATACTCACACCTACCGTGGGCAAAATATATATCGACGGAACCGATATTACATCCGAGGGCTTTACCGAGGATGACGTATTTGACATCCGCCGTAAGATAGGAATGGTCTTTCAGAATCCCGACAACCAGCTTGTAGCTACCGTTGTGGAGGAGGACGTAGCCTTCGGTCCCGAGAACCTTGGTCTTCCACGTGAGGAGATCCGCAGACGAGTTAATTCCTCGCTTGCTCTCGTTGGTATGACAGACTATGCACGTCATGCACCTCATAAGCTTTCGGGCGGTCAGAAGCAGCGTGTTGCTATAGCGGGAATTATCGCTATGAAGCCTCAGGTGATAATCTTTGACGAATCTACCGCAATGCTTGACCCCCTCGGTCGTCACGAGGTGGTGGACATTATGGAGAAGCTGAATAAAGAGGAGGGAATTACCGTCCTCAATATCACTCACTATATGGAGGAGGCGGCGAGAGCAGACCGTGTTATCGTTATCAACGACGGTCGCATTGCCCTTGACGGTACTCCCAGAGAGGTTTTTGCCAAGGTCGATAAGCTTCGTTCGATGGGGCTTGAGGCTCCGCAGGGCAACGAGCTTATTCTTGCGCTTGAAAAGGCGGGACTTAAGATCGACGGCGATTCTCTCACCGAGGATGAATGTATAGAAACACTTTACAGATTTCTTTCGTAAGACAAGGAAAAGATAAAAATGAATGAAATTCTTAAAATAGAAAACCTTTCCTATGTCTACGGAAAGGGAACGCCCTTTGAGAAGGTTGCACTTGATAACGTCAGCGTATCCTTTGAAAAGGGAAAAATAACAGGACTTATCGGTCACACAGGCTCGGGCAAGTCCACTCTCGTTAACCTGCTTAACGGCCTTTATAAGCCCACAGAGGGCAAGGTGTATCTGGACGGCAAGGATATATGGGAAAAGCCTAAGGAAATAGCTAAGATCCGCTTTAAGGTAGGTCTTGTAATGCAGTATCCCGAATATCAGCTCTTTGACGAAACCGTCAGAGCCGACATTGGCTTCGGTCCTCGCAATCTTGGTCTTTCGGATAGCGAGATAGAGGAGCGTGTGATTGAGGCCGCTCGCTTTGCAGGTGTTGGCGACGATCTGCTTGACAAATCTCCCTTCGAGCTGTCGGGCGGACAGAAGCGCCGTGTTGCTATTGCGGGTATTATTGCTATGCGTCCCGACGTGCTGGTTCTCGACGAGCCTGCTGCAGGTCTTGACCCCCGTGGCAGACGTGAAATTCTCGGCAGCCTTCGTGCCTATGCCGAGCGAATGAACGCATCGGTAATTCTCGTAAGTCACTCTATGGAGGATATGGCGCATTACTGCGATAATGTGGTTGTAATGAATTCTGCCAAGGTTTATCGTACGGGAACTGTAAAAGAGATATTTTCGGAGGCTGATGCGCTCATATCCGTTGGACTTGACGTTCCTATGATCTCACGTGTTGCAGGCGAGCTTATCAAGAGAGGAATCAACCTCTCGGGCGAGCTTTACACCGTCGAGGGTGTTAAGGCTGCTATACTTGAATACGTAAAGGCAAAGGAGGGCGGAAGATGATTTCTGATATTACCCTCGGCCAATTTTTCCCGGGATACTCACCTATACACAAGCTTGATCCCAGGACTAAAATTATTCTTGCAACTCTCTTTATTGTTGCTGTTTTTGTTGCGGCAAATCCTCTGAGCTTCCTTATATTGACCGTTGTCACGGTTATACTTATAGCTATCAGCCGCATTTCCTTTAAGATTATTCTTAAGAGCATTAAGCCTATCGTATTTATTATTCTTTTCACCGCAATCATAAATATCTTTATGACCAAGGGTGAGGGCGAGCCGCTGGTTGGACCTTATTGGGGTATTGAAATTTATACCGAAGGCATAGCAAGAGCGGTTATGATGGGACTTCGTGTTATTATCCTCATCGTAGGCACCAGTATTCTCCTGACCTATACCACGTCTCCTATATCATTGACGGACGGACTTGAGTCACTGCTTTCGCCTCTTAAGGTTATCCACCTGCCGGTGCATACCTTTGCAATGATGATGTCTATTGCGCTTCGTTTTATTCCCACTCTTATTGAGGAGACCGAGAAGATTATGAATGCGCAGAAATCCCGTGGCGCAGATTTTACCTCGGGAGGTCTTATTCAGAGGGCAAAGGCGCTTATTCCTCTACTCGTTCCGCTCTTCGTTTCCTCTTTTAAGCGTGCTGAGGAGCTGGCAACGGCGATGGAATGTCGATGCTATCGTGGTGACAAGAACAGAACCAAACTGGTAAAGCTTCAGTACCGTGCCGGTGATTTCGTATTTATGGGTATATTCCTTGTGCTTCTCGGCGGCCTTATCTGCCTTACGGTCCTGCCGTATAGATTTGAGTCCTTCGGACTTGCGTACGATATTCTTTTCTATAAGGTATAAGGTGGCGTATGAAGTATTTTGCAAAGATAAAGTATCTTGGTACTGCATTTCATGGCTTTCAGGTACAGCCCGGACTTCGTACAGTACAGGGCGAGCTTAATCAGGCCCTGAATCAGGCCTTCGGTCTGCCATGCAAGGTTACAGGCTGTAGCCGTACTGATGCAGGTGTTCACGCAAACGAGTTCTGCCTTACGGTTGAGTGCGAGGGTGGTACTATCCCTGCTGACAAGCTTCCTATTGCCGTGGCACGTTACTTGCCCGAGGATCTGTCACTATTCTATGCCTGTGAGTGTGATAGCGATTTTCACCCGAGATACGACGTTAAGGAAAAGGAATATCTTTACCGCATAATCAACAGACCGATTTACGATCCCTTTGAGTATGGCAGAGCCTGGTTTCTTTCAAGGCCTGTAAGCGACAGGGGACTTGAGCTTATGCGTGAGGCGGCGGCTTATTTCATCGGCAGATATGACTTCTCAACCTTTATGTCCGAGAGCTCGGATGTTGAGGATACCGTTCGCTGTGTGACAGCACTTTCTGTTGAGAGAGCGGGTGATCTTATTGAGATACGCATTTCGGCAGACGGCTTTTTATACAATATGGTGCGCATTATAGTCGGAACACTTACCGAGGTTGCATTTGGCAGAATAGAGCCCAGTGATATTCCCGAAATAATCGCATCCTGCGATCGTTCACGTGCAGGAATGACTGCTCCTGCTGACGGTCTGTTTTTAAACAAGGTTATCTATTGATTTCCTCTGTTTCCACAAAAATAACAAAATAAACTTATGCTCCCTGTGACAAGATTTTAAAAAAGTCATAGGGAGCTTTTGTTTTGGAAAGAAAACGTATTAGAAAATCAAAACGAATAATAGGCGTTTTAGCCATAATAATATTGTCGGCGGCAGTTGTTACCGCTTGCGCATTCGGTGCTTTAGTGTTAAGCGTATATAAGGATATAAGCTTTGAAGCGGATGAGCGACTGTTTGAGAGTGCATCAAGCTTTGATTCAACCGTTTTTTATGCTAACGGATCTGACGGAGAGGAATATCTTCCTGTGGCAATAGAGACGGGCGGCAGTATGCGAAAGCTTTTCTGTCCTATTGACGAGATAAGCCCATATTTAAGGAAAGGCTTTATTGCGGTGGAGGACAAGAAATTTTACGAGCATAAGGGTATAGATATAAAAAGAACTCTTATGGCTGCCGCTAATTATATTATGGGTAGAGAGAAGGTTTTCGGGGCATCAACGATTACACAACAGGTCGTGAAAAATATCAGCGGTGACAATCAGGTAAAGGTAAAACGAAAGCTGGCGGAGATAATCAGAGCCATACATTTAGAACGTAACTACACTAAAAAGGAAATCTTTGAGCTTTATCTGAATGTAATACCGATGAGTGAAAATATCTACGGCGTAGGTGCGGCATCAAGAGCCTACTTTGGAAAGGAGCCAAATGATCTGTTGCCCGAGGAGGCGGCAGTTCTCATCGGAATTACAAATGCCCCCACGGCATATAACCCATATATTAATCCTGATGCTTGTTTAAGGAAAAGGAATACCGTTCTTACCGTTATGAAAAACGATGGGATAATTAACCGGGAGGAATATGAGCGGGCGATCAATACTCCTCTCAAAGTCATATCCCGTGAGGATAGAGAGGGCAGAATAGACTCCTGGTTCGTAGAGAGAGTGATAGACGAGCTTGTAGATGATTTCAGCCAAAAGTACGACTTCTCCAAGTTGGCAGCACGTATGATGCTGTTGAGCGGAGGATACAAGGTATATACCACTATGAACCTGGCGGTGCAGAGGGAATTGGAGGACTATTTTGAAGATCTATCCAATTTTCCGTCAGAAACGGCAAAGGGTCTGAATTATGCTATGACAGTCACAGACTCAAAGACGGGCTATCTTGTGGGAATAATAGGAAGAGTGGGGAAAAAGAGCGGAAACAGATTGCTAAGTCAGGCAACGACTCCTCATATTCCCGCATCAACGCTTAAGCCTATTGCACTGTATGCACCGCTTATTGATGAGGGAAGGATAAATTGGGCAACGGTATTTGATGACGTTCCGATAAGCTTTATTAACGAAGGAGAAGAATATCGAGAGTATCCACGCAATTCGCCCTCTGTGTATGAGGGACTGACAACCGTTAAGGATGCGATCAAAAACTCAAAAAACACCATAGCAATAAGGCTTTGTAATATCAGAACGCCAAAGCGTGTATTTTCATCCTTACGTGATGATTACGGCTTTAAGTATCTCATCGAGAGGGAGGGAAATATCAGCGATATTGCGTTGGCTCCAATGGCTCTCGGTCAGCTCGGACGTGGAGCGACCTTGCTTGAGATGACAGAGGCATTTGGCACATTTCCCCGAGAGGGAGAATGGAGAGAGGCAATAAGCTATATTAGTCTTGTTGATTATACGGGAAGAACTGTTCTTAATAAGGAGCAGCAAAAGAGACAAATAATAAAGGACAGTACTGCAAAAATAATGAATCAGCTGCTGATGACGGTTACTGAGGAGGGAACAGCGAGGAGAATCACGCTCAGCGATAAGCTAAATACAGCGGGAAAAACAGGAACCTCGGGAGGAAATAAAGATAAGAGCTTTATTGGATATACTCCCTATTATACTGCCGGAATCTGGTGTGGTTATGATAGTGGCGAGAAGGGCATAGGCTCGCTTTCAAAAAGTCATCTTGAAATATGGGACGAGGTAATGACGAAAATACACGGTGGTATTTTGAAAAGCGGTAATATTCAAAGCTTTTCAACCGAGGGACTTTATTATCTGCCATATTGCAAGGATTCGGGAGGTCTTTATACCGATACCTGTCGCTATGATCCACGTGGTAACCGAATGGAGTACGGCTATTTCACCAAGGATAATCAGCCGAGTCAGTCTTGTTTAACTCATGTGCTATGCAAATATGACAGTCTGACCAAGGCTGTTGCGTGCGAGGGCTGTCCTGAGGAAAATATAGTTAAAATAGCTTTGCTTTCAGTTAAGGACAGGGCATTTCCAAAGGAAATAAACGTGACCGATGCAGAATACGTCTACCGAGATATTGACGGATATACCCCACGGCCTGTTGATTATGCACTCCCGTATTTTCAGTATGCGCTTCCCGAGGGCGTATTCATAGGTCGTAGCAGTGATAAAAAACAGTTTAATTCAAATTGCTATATTCACGACGAATAGCCTATTTACTTTTTCTTTTCTTTGTGGTAGAATAAAGAAAAAGGAGGTGCGCCGTGGAGTATCAGATAGTTTATTCGGGCAGAAGGACAATATCCCTCTGCATAAAGGAAGGCCGTCTTGTTGTCAGGGCGCCCTACGGAACGAAAAAAGAACGAATTGAAAACGTTGTTTCATCCCATAAGGATTGGATAGAGAGGCATATTGAAAGTCAGGCGAAAAGAAATGAAAAATACGACGGTCTGACCGACGAAAAAATTAAATTGCTTCGCAAGGCCGCCAAACAGATTCTACCAATAAAAACAGCCCATTACTCAAGAATTATGGGTTTAAAATACGGCAGAATTACAATAACGGGCGCTAAAACAAGATTTGGCTCCTGCTCATCCAAGGGGAATATTTCCTTTTCCTATCGCTTGATGCTTTATCCTGAGGAGGCAATAGATTACGTTGTTGTTCACGAACTTGCCCACCTTGTTGAGATGAATCATTCCAAGGATTTTTATAGAATTGTCGAGTCGGTTTTGCCTGACTACAAAGAAAGAAAAAAGCTGTTGAAGAAATAAAAAAAGGAAAACGCATTTTTGCGTTTTCCTTTTTTATTAGAACTCAAGAGCGTGGGAAACCAATCTGTCCCCCTCGTAGCAGAGCTTTAAGGAGAAGAACCTCGTTTCCTTTTCCATAAGCTCAAAGAATATCTTATCGCCCTCCCAAATTGGAAGAGTAGGAACATCCTCCTTTTTGACCCACTCAAGCGCTCCCTCGTCACAGTTATAATCTATCTCTCCCTCGTATTCGGTAGCAGTGAACAGGTGCATATATTCTGTACCGTATAGGTCGGATACAAAGGTGATAATACCACGGTAATTAAGATCCTTTACCGACACACCAGTCTCCTCCTTTATCTCACGGCGTGCGCAATCAAAGGGAGTTTCACCCTCCTCGAGCTTTCCGCCAACACCGATCCATTTATCCTTATTCATATCATTTACTTTCTTTATACGGTGGATCATAAGATATGCACCGTCTTTTTCTATATAGCAAAGGGTAGTGTTAAACATATAATAACCTCGTATTTTATTTACTATATTGTAGCATTTTTTCAGGTAGATTTCAAGTAGAAAAATAAAGTATGTATTTTTTTGTTAAAACTATTAAAATTGCTTGACTTTAACGGGAAAATGTGTATAATAGTTAAGTAGTTAATTATTTAGCACTAAACTATTTGAAAATAGTAAAGAAAGGGAATAATATGTCAGAATCAAAGCTTTCTAAGGCTATAAATATGATGATGAGAACAAATCATATGCATAGGACTCTGATTGATTCACGTGTTGGTACACTTGGTATTCACCGAACACATCACAGGATACTTATGCATCTTGCCTGTCACTCCTGCCTTTCCTCTCAGAAGGCGCTTGCAGATCATCTTAACGTAACTCCGGCTACAATTACAGGTGCTCTTAAAAAGCTGGAGCAGGACGGCTACGTGGAGCGAACTCTCGGTCAGGATAACAGATATAACGAGCTTCGTATTACGGAAAAGGGAAGAGATATCGTTAACGAGAGCTGTAAGATCTTCAGCGAGGTTGATGCAGCTATGTTCGATGGCTTCAGCGACGAGGAGCTGGACTGCTATATTTCCTGTCTTGAGCGTCTGCAGGCGAATATCAAAAATCAGTGCGAAAGGAAGAAGGATTAATGAAAAGATGGTTTAAATATATAAAGCCATACCTTGTGTCGTTTATACTCGGCCCTGTGGGTATGATCGTAGAGGTTATAGGCGAGATGTTTATGCCTATACTTCTTGCCGAGCTGATCAACAGAGCAAACGAGGGGACTCTTGATATTCCTACAAGTATTGGTATCGCAGGAACGCTTATCGTAATCGTACTTCTGATGATGACGGGTGGTGTGGCAGGAGCATACTTCGGCGCTAAGGCGTCGGTTAACTTTGCGGCAGATCTGAGACATGATCTTTATGCAAAGGTGCAGGAATATTCCTTTGCTAATATAGATAAATTCTCTGCTAGCTCTCTTGTGACAAGAATGACCAATGACGTAACTCAGCTTCAAAACTTCGTAAATATGCTTCTCCGTATGGCTCTCCGTTCTCCTGGTATGCTTATAGGCGGAATTATCATGGCTATCAGTCTGAAGCCTAGTCTGTCGGTAATTCTGGCGGTTACAATGCCTCTTATGCTTATTGTTATCGGTCTGCTTATTAAGATGGGATTTCCTAGATTCCAGAAGCTGCAGAAAAAGGTGGATAAGCTTAATTCTACCGTTCGTGAGAACGTTACCAACGTTCGTGTGGTTAAGTCCTTCGTACGTGAGGATTACGAGGTAGAGAAGTTTTCCGAGGATAACGCTGATCTTAAGAACAGCGGTATGAACGCAGTTAAGGTGCTTATCTGGGCAAGCCCTGTGATGAATATCTTTATGTATATTACCGTAATCGCAGTTATCTGGACGGGCCATAATATTGTTCTTGACGGTGGCATGAAGGTTGGAGACCTCTCTGCATTTATCACTTATACAACACAGATACTTTCATCTCTTATGATGGTATCAATGCTATTTATGTTCTCCTCAAGAGCCCTTGCCTCCGGCAAAAGAGTATGCGAGGTTCTTGATGAGAAAATCGATATAAACGACACTAATTCCTCGGCAGAACATATAATTGTCTCCGGAGATATTGAATTTAAGGACGTTAGCTTCCGCTATTATAAGAATAGCGAGGAGGCTGTTTTGAACAATATCAATCTTAAGATCCCCGCAGGCTCTACCGTTGGAATAATCGGCTCTACAGGCTGTGGAAAGACTACTCTCGTATCTATGATCCCCAGACTTTACGACGTGGATGAGGGAGAGGTGCTGATCGACGGAGTAAACGTTAAGGACTATTCGCTTAACAATCTTCGTGACGGTATCGGTATGGTTCTGCAGAAGAACCTTTTATTCTCGGGTAGCATCGAATACAATCTTCGTTGGGGTAATGCAGATGCTACTGATAAGGAGATGATAACCTCGGCAGAGCATTCTGCGGCTCACAAGTTCGTTTCCACCTTCAAGGATGGCTATGCGACCACTCTTGATAAGGGAGGTATGAACCTTTCGGGCGGTCAGAAGCAGAGACTTTGTATCGCAAGAGCCCTGCTTAAAAAGCCAAAGATCCTTATTCTTGACGACTCCACCAGTGCGGTCGATACCGCAACCGAGAAGCAGATAAGAGAGGCCTTTGCCACTGATCTGCCCGATTGCACAAAGATAATTATTGCCCAGCGTATCTCCTCGGTCAAGGATGCCGATTTTATTATCGTTATGAACGACGGAGCTGTTACAGGTGTAGGCACCCACGATCAGCTGCTTGAGGGCAATGAGGAATACGGCGAGATCTACTACTCGCAGATGGACAGAAAGGAGGCGTAATATGGCTAGAAATTTAGAAGAGCTTAAAAAGCAGTATAACAGCGTCTCCCACGGTATGTCCCTTCGTGGCGGTGGTCCCGGAAATAAGCATGGTGTAAAGGGCAAGGGTAAGCCTGAAAATTTAGGTAAAACCGTTGGTAGAATTCTCTCATACGTTGGAAAATACAAGATATTACTTATCTTTGTCTTCCTTTGTATGATCCTCACAACCGTCAGCTCGCTGTGTGCAGGATATCTTATTGCGCCTATCATCAACCGACTTGCTCTCGTTGTTAATCCTGACGATGTTCTTGATCCCAGCCCGCTGGAGATTGCCGCAGACAAGATTATACAGGCATTTGTGGAAACACCCTTTATCTCCTCGATTATGGTAAATCCTGCGGCAGAGGTTACGGTTTACGTATTTGCTGCGCTGATAATTCTCGGTACAGTATATACAATCTCTGCTTTTGGTAGCTACGTTCAGGGCAGACTTATGCTGTCGGTGTCGCAGAACTCTATCAAGAGCATCAGAGACGATCTTTTCCGTGCCTTGCAGAAGCTACCTGTAAGATACTTCGATTCTCATCCCACCGGCGAAATCATGAGCCGATTTACCAATGATGTTGATAATATCGACGTTATGCTTAACAACTCGCTTACCTCTATCGTAAGCGGCGTTATCTCTCTCGTAGGTACCTTTATTTTCATGCTTACGACTAATATCTGGCTTACACTGATTACCGTTGCGTTTCTTCCTCTGCTTATGTTAGCGGCTACCACTATTGCCAAAAACTCGGCTAAATATTACGGCGCTCAGCAGGCCGCTCTTGGTGCGGTGAACGGATATATTGAGGAAACCATCAGCGGACAGAAGGTAGTAAAGGTATTCACTCATGAGGACGAGTGCATCGAGGAGATGAGCACACTTAACGAGGATCTGCGAGATAAACAGGAGAAGGCGCAGTTCTGGGGCGGTGTAACAGGCCCTATTATGCACAATATCAGCCTTATATCCTATGCGGTTACTCTTGGTGTTGGCGGTATTTTGATTTGTACCAGCAACTTTACCTACGGTGCGCTTACAGTATTCGCAAACTACTCAAAGCAGTTCTCCATGCCCATAAGCCAGCTTTCACAGCAGGTTTCCACGCTTTTCGCCGCACTTGCGGGAGCAGAGCGTGTATTCAACGTAATTGACGAGGTTCCCGAGACTCCCGATGCGGAGGACGCCATCGAGGATCCTATCCAGGGACACGTTATTATGGAAAACGTTACCTTCGGTTACAATCCCGATAAGGTTGTGCTGAAGAACATATCACTTTATGCAAGACCCGGTCAGAAGATAGCCTTCGTAGGCTCTACCGGTGCGGGCAAAACCACTATTACGAATCTTTTAAACCGTTTCTATGACATTGAAGAGGGAACTATTACAATTGACGGCAAGCCGCTCAAGTCCTATAAGCGTGATTTTCTCCGTAAGAATATCGCTATGGTTCTTCAGGATACCCACCTCTTTACCGGAACAGTAATGGAGAATATCCGCTACGGTAGGCTTGATGCTACCGACGATGAGGTTATAGCGGCGGCAAAGACCGCAAGTGCGCATAGCTTCATTATGCGTCTTGAGCACGGATACGATACCGTCCTTGAGGGTGACGGCGCAAATCTTTCTCAGGGACAGCGCCAGCTGCTTAATATAGCACGTGCGGCTCTCTCTAAGGCTCCTATTCTTGTTCTTGACGAGGCGACGTCCTCTGTTGACACACGTACCGAGCGACATATCGAGCGTGGTATGGACAGACTGATGAAGGACAGAACTACCTTCGTAATTGCCCACCGCCTTTCCACCGTCCGCAATTCAAATGCGATTATGGTGCTTGAGCAGGGCGAGATAATCGAGCGTGGCGACCACGACGATCTTCTTGCCGCAAAGGGCAGATATTATGAGCTTTATACGGGATTAAAGGAGTTGGATTAACCTTATTTTTTAACGCCACGGATTTTTCCGTGGCGTTTTATATTAATTAATAAAAATTTCCTTGACAACTCATTGCTTATACCTTATACTAAAAATAAAAGCGTATAAGGAGGATAGATATGAAAAGTATCAGAAAAACATTTTTTGCCTTGGTAGTGCTTGCGATGCTTATCAGCATTTGCTCATGCTCTGCGATGGGAGGCGGTCTGATGGATGGCGCACCGAGTGGTGGCTCGTACGGAGATAGCTATCTCGGTGATATGGGGCCTTCGGGCGACCGTGGAGAAGGGGTTCCGGGTGAACCCGAGGTTGATTCGGATGGTTCTATAGAGGATTCTGACAGCGATTCTTCCTCTGGCAAGAATGAAAACGTTACTCTTCCTTCGGGTATGATAACTGCAGGAGCCTGGAACGATAACGATAATTACGAAGCCTGGCTTGACCTGTTCGAACAGGGCAACGAGGAGAAGGGCAAGTTCTTTGATTACACAAATCCCGATTATTCCTGGGGATATAATTCACAGAATCGTGTTAAGGTAACAGTTTCCTGCGGCGAAAATGCTATTGCAGGTGCCCAGGTTGTTGCTTATGATGAGGATGGTAACAAGCTTTATGCCGCAGTTTCGGATGCGAACGGAAACGCATATCTTTTCCCATCCAATGATAGCGGTAAAATCGTCGTTACAAGCGGCGAGGGACGTGCTGAAGCTTCGTTTGATAAGGAGAACAGAGAGCTTAATGTCAGCCTTGATAAGAGCGGCGAAAAGCGTGACGTGATCGAAATTATGCTTGTAGTCGACGTAACCGGATCTATGGGTGACGAGATCCACTTCCTTAAGGCTGAGCTTGCCGACGTTATTAATAGAATTGCCGAAAACAATTCCGGCGCAACCATTAAGCTTGCGCTTCTGTTCTACCGTGATACCGATGATATGATCCCCTTTGCTTATTTCGATTTCATGGATGTAACAAATAAAGCCGGACTTACCGCACAGCAGACGGCACTTAATTTACAGTCAGCATCAGGTGGCGGAGATTATCCTGAGGCGGTTGATGAGGCGCTTGATATTGCCGTTAATAAGCAGTGGAGCACAGGTGCGACCACAAAAATCATTTTCCACGTTCTTGATGCACCTGCTCATAATGGTAGTGAATATAAAAGTAAGCTTGTAAACGCCACAAAAACTGCGGCAGAAAAGGGAATTCGCATTTGTCCTATAATCTGTAGCGGTGCGGCAGGCTCCACAGAGTACACTATGCGTGAGGCTGCTATTTACACCGGCGGTACCTTTGTTTTCGTAACCGATGATTCGGGTATAGGTAACTCTCACCACGATCCCGAGCTTCCCAATGTAACCGTTGAGCTACTTAATTCTCTTATGGTTCGCCTTGTAAACGGCTATCATTCGGGAGATTTTGCTGATCCTGTTTTCTGGAAAGAAGATCCAAATCTTAACAATAAATAATACAAAAAGGCGAGTCCGTTTGGACTCGCCTTATCTTTTTTGTGATAGTCTTATGCAAGCTTTGCGAGAGCCTTTTCGATTCTCGAAAGAGATTCAGCCTTGCCGATAACCTCCATGATCTCGGTTGCACCGCCGGGAGTTGCGGTCATACCGGAAACTGCGATACGGATACACCACATAAGAGTTCCGGTCTTGATCTGAAGCTTCTCTGCTATGGGCATAAGCGAAGCGAAGAGGGTATCGTTATCGAAGTTATCTACGTCTGCAAGAACTGCCTTTGCCTCGGTGAGAACGGTCTTAACGATCTCAAAGTCTGCGATCTTGTTCTTCTTGTTAAGGAAGAGCTCCTTCTCGTACTCTGGAAGAGTGATGAAGAATGCCATTCTATCGTTGATTTCGGAGAGCTTTGCGATTCTGGTCTTGAGAAGGCCCAGCATCTTTGCCTTGTTAATGGTCTCGGGAATCTCGGTCTTGATGAAGGGAGCAATAAGCTCCGCAAACTTCTCGTCATCAAGCTTATGGATATACTCACCGTTGAACCAGAGCAGCTTTTCAAAATCAAAAACAGAAGGGGACTTGGAAACACCGTCAATGGTGAAAGCCTCCTTCAGCTCATCGAGAGTGAAGAACTCCTGCTCGCCACCCTTGGGGCACCAGCCGAGAAGGGAAATGTAGTTGATAATAGCCTCGGGAAGATAGCCGTCAGCTACAAGATCCTGGAAAGAAACTGCGCCGTGACGCTTAGAGAGCTTGGAGATATTTCCCTCTGCATCCTTACCCATAAGAAGAGGAAGGTGAACGTAGGTAGGTCTCTCCCATCCGTAAGCATCATAGAGAAGCACGTACTTGGGAGTAGAGGTAAGATACTCAGAGCCTCTTACAACGTGTGTAACGCCCATAAGATGGTCGTCAATAACGTGACAGAAGTTATAGGTAGGATAGCCGTCAGCCTTCATAAGAATCTGGTCCTGAAGCTCCTCGTTGTTCATAGAAATATCGCCGAACACCTCGTCGTGATAGCTTGTAACACCTTCGGTGGGCATCTTCTGACGGATAACAAAGGGAACACCTGCCTTAAGGTTAGCCTCAACCTCTTCCTTAGAGAGATTACGGCAGTGTCTGTCATAGCCGCCGAGAGCATCAGCCTCGTGAAGCTGCTCAAGACGCTCCTTGGTGCAGAAGCAGTAGTAAGCGTGGCCCATTTCAACCAGCTTCTTCGCATATTCCATATAGATCTCCTTACGCTCAGACTGAACGTAGGGACCGTGATCACCGCCAACATCAGGACCCTCGTCATAGTGAAGTCCTGTGGTTGCAAGAGTGGATTTAATTACGTCGGTAGCGCCCTCAACAAGTCTTTCACGGTCGGTGTCCTCGATACGAAGAATGAATTTACCGCCGTCGTGCTTACCGATAAGATAAGAATAGAGCGCAGTCCTCAGGTTGCCTATGTGCATATAGCCTGTGGGGCTGGGCGCAAATCTTGTTACTGTCATTTTATTTACTCCTTTTTAGGTATATCAAAAAAATTCACATTTCATTTTAACACAAAATTAATATTTAGTCAATCTAAATGTGTAAAATTATTTGACAATCTGTGATAAAATATGTTAAAATACAGTAAATAAGGCTTTAAGGGAGAAAAAAGAGGTGTTTAAATCAACCTTTTCCAAATATCTTACGGCGCTCGTGATAATTATTATCGTCAGCTTTGTTATTCTGGCGGGTATTATTACGTCAATGGTGAGAAATTATGCATTCAGTGATACAGAGGACCGACTTGAGAAGGAGAGCAACATTGTTGTTGAGGTTATACTCGCCGACGGTGTAGCACCTATTGAGGAGGAAATATACGAGGTTGCCGATGCCATAGAACCAATGGTTAACTTCAACTCCGATTTTGACGTTATGATCATTGACGCCAATGAAAAGATCATACTTTCTACAATTCACGGCGGCAACAGCGAAAAAAAGATTGCGGTGGTAGATCTGAAGCGAGGCTTTGGAACCTTTTCCATCTCATCCTTTGAAAGACGTATCGATGATGACGGAGACGTAAATTACGTATATAACGGTACTATCGGAGATAATCTCGAGGATCAGTATATGGCGATTGCAAAACCGGTAATGCGTGACGGTATGATTGAGTGCTACGTTATGACGTTGACCTCTACCGACAGAGAGAACCATTTTGTTCAGGTAACAAGACGAGTGGTTATTAACAGTTCTATCGGAGTTTTGCTTGCGGCGCTTGTTGCGGCGTATGTTATTACCGAGCGCATAGTTCATCCTCTGCGTAAGATGACCAGTGCGGCAAAGAGCTTTGCTAAAGGGGATTTCTCCGCAAGAGTAAACGTTGGTAAGCAAAACGACGAGGTAGCAGAGCTGGGTAGGGCATTTAACAATATGGCAGACTCTCTTGAGAGCCTTGAAAAGATGCGAAACTCCTTCCTTGCTAACATCTCGCACGATCTACGTACCCCTATGACTACGATTTCCGGCTTTATTGACGGCATTAATTCGGGTGCTATTCCTCCCGAAAAGCATGAGTATTATCTTGGCGTTATTTCAGCTGAGGTGCATAGGCTTTCAAGGCTTGTTACTCAGCTTCTCGATGTATCAAGGCTTGAGTCGGGTGAGCGAAAGTTTAATTTCACCGATTTTGATATTGCCGAGGTAGCTCGAATCATTCTTATATCATTCGAACAGAAGATTGAGGATAAGCACCTTGACGTAGAGTTTGACTCCGAGCGGGACGGAATGTACGTTCACGCTGATAAGGATGCTATATATCAGGTTCTTTATAACCTTTGCCATAATGCAATCAAGTTTGCAAATGATAGAGGAAAGTTCAGAATCAGAATCTCAAAGATCACCGACACAAAGATCAGGGTGGCGGTTTACGATCAGGGACAGAGCCTTTCTCCCGAGGATGAAAAGCAGGTGTTCGATAGATTCTATAAGACCGATAAGAGCCGTGGACTTGATAAGTCCGGCGTGGGTCTCGGCCTGTATATTTCGAAAACCATTATTGACGCTCACGGCGAGACGATCGGAGTTGAGTCTGTCAAGGGAGATGGCTGTGAGTTTTGGTTTACGCTTACCGAGGGCGCTCAGCCGCAAAAGAGAAAAGCTCAGATTGCGGATAAATAAAACAACGTTGCCGCACCTTGCAAAGCGCAAAGTGCGGCAATAATTTCAGGCAGAAATGATTATACTATGCCTTTGACGGTTAATACGGCCACGCCGGGAGTGGTTGTAACAACACCTGTAACAGTGTCACGGGTAAAGGTTGCTTCGGGAACGGGGATGGCGCCTCCGATAGTGCTAAATTCACCAGTTTCAGCATTGTAGGTATAACCGGTTCCTTCATCAAGAGCTGTACCGTTAAGCTCCACCGTTATAGCATCGAATGGCGGATTGAATGTATCCGAAACTATAAGGTTGTCGGTTGCAACCACGGGGGTATTTCCTGTGTTTTGGATAATGAAGGTGTAGGTTATCTCCTCGCCGCAGGTCACCGTATCCGGACATATAGCCTTGGCTATCGATAGGATAGGCTCATTTCTTGCAGGAACCTCGGCGGTGTCAGTAAGCTCCTGACAAACGTTATCACCTGTTGCGTTTACAGTGTTAATAATAGTCGATCCTGCTGAAAGGGGGGCAAAGGAATTCGCAGTTGCCTCATAGAGTATAATAACGTTGCCGCCGGCAGGAATCGTTATGCCACCTATTATAAGGGGAGGTCCTGCATTTACCGTTGGGGCAGGCTGTAGAACGCCGTTCTGATAATATAGTACCGAGCCTTCAACGTAGGTGAGGGGAACGAATTCCGCCGTTCCACCCGGAAGGGTATAGGTGCCAAGATTATCCGTTACAGTGACGTTCGTTTTAGCTACTGTGTCGGAATTGATTAGCGTAACCGCATACACGATACCGTCGCCGGGACCGTAATCGGTGGAAACGGCAGTCTTTGTCAGTGTAAGACCGGAAACAAGCTCGCCTTCGGTAATATTTGAATTTGTAACTTTTCCTAAGAAGGAGAGAGTTGCTTGATTATAAAAGGTTGCCATTTTTATCTCCTTTTCTTTTGCGGAGGGCATTTTCCCTTCCAATACAGTATATGAAAAAAGACAAAATACGCTATTTTTATTAGGGCTATTGCTATTGACTTTTCCCAAGTTATGTGATACAATATCAAAGGCAATGCGGGTATGGCGGAATTGGCAGACGCGCCAGACTTAGGATCTGGTGTTTACACGTGCAGGTTCGACTCCTGTTACCCGCACCAAACAAAAAAAATACAAACCCTGAGCAATCAAGGTTCGTATTTTTCTTTACAAGGGATTATTTTGGAGTGCAGATTTTTAGTTGGCAAAAACAAAGGGGTGGGGCATATTTCCAACCCTAATTTAATTTGCAGTTGCATGTTTTTTATTTTGCTCAATAAATTGGAATTTGACAATCTTCAATAAATAAAAATTACTCTATAACTCTCCATTTCATAGCTTTAGCAATAACATATGAACTATTTTTTAGTTCGTCTTGATTAACATATACATCGTCCGACCACAGTATCCAATTATCTTTATCAAGAAAAACAGTAGTGTCCGTAATATCCCATTGATTATCTTTTATTTGCCATTCTTTTAAATATTCAAATTCTATTTCTATGATAGTGTCACAAATACTTGTAACCAATATTTGTAGTGTCAACTTGGTTTGCTCGGGATTGAAATAATAAGTATCTCCGTCTATTGATATACCATTGTTGGCGTAATGCAAGTTTATGATATATCCGTCATGCAAGGAATTGGTTTTATCAAGAAAAAACTCTATATCTTTTATTGTTTTTATTTCATTGTACATATTATCTCCTCCTCGAAGTTCTAGTTTTTTACGAGATAATTATATCATATATTTGTTGATTTTTCAAGTTATTTAAATCAAGTATTGCTTGTCTTAATACAAGTCGGGTTCGTACATTATCATCGTTGGTGAACCAAAAAAGTCATATCATATTGATACGACTTTTTTATCCATTACGGAGTAATGGTATATCATCACCGCACGAAGTG
>JAZSMV010000007.1:0-18147 GCA_045536065.1 Eubacteriales bacterium
TTGTTATCGTAGGAGCGCGTCCCGGTATGGGTAAAACCTCTTTTGCAATGAATATCGCCGTTAACGTAGCTAAGTATTCAAAAAAGTCCGTCTGCATATTCTCACTCGAGATGTCTGGAGAGCAGCTTGTTACACGTATTCTTTCAAGCGAGGCTATGATTGACTCTCATACCCTTCGTACAGGTAAGCTTGCCAATGAGGATTGGGATAATATTGCGGACGTAATTTCATCTCTTTCAGGATGTGACATATTTATTGACGACACTTCTGCTATCAATACCAACGATATGAAATCAAAGCTTAGAAGATTGCCCGAGCTCGGCCTTGTTGTTATCGACTATATCGGTCTTATGGAAACTACCTCCAAGAGCGATAACAGAGCACAGCAGGTTGGTGAGATCTCCCGTAATCTTAAGATTATGGCTAAGGAGTTCGGCGTCCCCTTTATTTGTTGTGCACAGCTTAACCGTGGTACTGAATCACGTCCAGGACAGGGAAAACGTCCTACGCTTGCCGATCTTCGAGACTCCGGTTCTATCGAGCAGGACGCAGATATCGTTCTCTTCCTTTACAGAGAGGAGTATTATAAGGACATCAGCGGTGCCGATCCCGGTGCAGACGGATCCGATAGTGCCAATACAGCCGAGGTAATTATTGCAAAGAACAGACACGGCTCGGTTGGTAACGTTAAGATGGGATGGATCGGTCAGTTTACCAAATTCCGTACTCTTGAGGATGATTATGGATCAAATTGATGCTAGCAGAGTTGAAAGATTCTTTTCATCAGAAAACAGCAGACTGTACTTAGATATTGAGAAGACGGTAGAGTCCTTTGAAATGGAGAAGAAGATTGAATCCGGTGTGCTCGTCGGCTTGTCCGGCGGGGCAGATTCGGTTATGCTTCTTTGCTTCCTTCTGGAGTACAGAAGGCGTCACGGGCTCAATTTTCCCATTCTTGCTGTGCATATAAATCACTGCATAAGAGGTGAGGAGGCGGATAGAGACGAAGAGTTTTCACGCTCGCTCTGTCAGGCACTTTCGGTGGAATTCAAGGCGGAAAGAATTGACGTTCCTTCCCATGCGAAACGATTCAATCTTGGGATTGAGGAAGCGGCTCGAGATGTAAGATATTATGCTTTTAAGAGGATAATCTCAGGCAGAAATGATATCAATACAATTGCGGTCGCACATAACATGAGTGATTCTGCGGAGACTGTTATTTTTAACATCCTTCGTGGCAGCGGCTCCCGAGGGGCAAGCGGTATTCAGCCTGTGCGTGATAATATTATTAGACCCATGATCGGTGTATCAAAGGGTGATATAGTATCCGCTCTTAACTGTGCAGGAATTCCTTTTGTCACCGACAGCACCAATCTTTCAGAGGACTACACGCGTAATTATATCCGTAAAACCTTGATTCCTTCCTTTGAAAGAATTAACGGTGATCCCGAGAGGATGATCTGTCGCTTCGCTGACAATATGCGCTCGGATGATGATTTTATCAGATCCTGTGCCGAGGAGTTCCTTGAGTCTCATGGTGAGATAAGAAACAGCGATCTGCTCTCGCTTCACAGCTCTGTTTATGTCAGAGTCCTTGCTATTATGGCATCAAGGGTATCCGCATCGGTTTCTTACCGTATTGCGGCGGACGTCCGTGATAATCTTATAAAGGATAACTTTTCATACTCACTTATAGGTGCTACCTTCGTTTGCGAGCGTGGTGTGTGCCGTGTTTCCCGCAACGTCGGTGATGCGGTAGATTATTGCTTTGCTATCAAAGAGGGCGTAAACGATCTTTCTCCGCTTAACGCACAGCTGGTGCTTTCGAATGAAAAGATCGAAAAAACTTATTCAAATGTTTACAAAATTTCAATACAAGCAAGCCTTTCATCTGCTATAATAAATGGTAGCTTGTATTTGCGTCCTAAAAAGGACGGCGATACCGTCTATTACGGCGGCATGACGCATAAGCTGAAAAAGCTGTTCTCTGACAAGAAAATTCCTCCGTCTAAGAGAAGGCTTATTCCTATCCTCTGTGATAACAGCGGGGTGGTTTGGGTTCCGGGCTTCGGAGTCCGTAATGACGGAGTCAGTAACGAAAATAAAAAGAATATTTTCGTATTACTTGGAATAACCCCCGATGAAGAGCAGGACAGTTACAGACTCTATTCGGGCTCTGAGTTCAGGTCATAAAATTCTCTTAATTGAGAATAATATTATTGGTTACAGTAAGAAAGGCGTGGAAGACACTTAATGAAGGCAAATTTTAAGAATATAATTATTTTTGTTTTAGTAGTGGCTGTTATCATCGTCGCATCTTCCTTTATGATGAACAAAACAGATAAGGAAGATAAGTTCTTATACAGCGATCTTATAGATCTTTTTGAAAAGGATCTTGTGCGTGATTTCGTAATTGACGAGAAGGGAACTATTACTCTTAACGCATTCGTTTTAAAAGAGAACGAGGACGGCAGCTTCGACTTTGAGCTTGACGACAAGGGAGAAAAGAAGGTCAAGGAATATACCTACAGCTTCAGTATCGATATTCAGATTATGAAGGTGCTTGATATCGTTGATGCCAATATGGCTGACGGCGAGAGCAATCTTCAGAAATACGATATTGAGCCTCTTCCCGAGACACCCTGGTACCTGGCATATCTTCCTTATATAATTACCGGTCTTCTGTTTATCGGTCTTACCATATTCCTTATGCGTCAGACCTCAGGTGGCGGTGCAGGTAAGGCTGGCGGCTTTGCGAAGTCTAAGGCAAAGCTTGTTACAGGTGAAAAGAACCAGGTTAAGTTTGACGACGTTGCAGGCGCTGACGAAGAGAAGGCAGAGCTTGAGGAGGTTGTTGAGTTTCTTAAGGATCCCGAGAAGTTTGTGAAGCTTGGCGCAAGAATTCCCAGAGGTGTTCTTCTCGTAGGCCCTCCCGGTACAGGTAAAACCTTGCTTGCCAAGGCTGTTGCAGGCGAGGCGGGCGTACCCTTCTTCTCGATTTCCGGTTCTGATTTCGTTGAAATGTACGTTGGTGTAGGTGCATCTCGTGTAAGAGATCTTTTCGATAATGCAAGAAAGACTCCTGCATCCATCATTTTTATAGATGAGATAGACGCAGTAGGACGTCACAGAGGCGCAGGCCTTGGCGGCGGTCACGATGAGAGAGAGCAGACCCTAAACCAGCTCCTTGTTGAGATGGACGGCTTCGGCACTAACTCGGGCGTTATCGTTATGGCGGCGACAAACCGTCCTGACATCCTTGACCCCGCACTTCTTCGTCCCGGTCGTTTCGATAGACAGATCACAGTTAATTATCCCGATATGAAGGGCAGAGAGGCGATTCTCAAGGTTCATTGCCGTAACAAGCCTCTTGAGGAGACTGTGGATCTTAAAAAGATTGCACAGACCACTATCGGATTTACAGGCGCAGAGCTTGCAAACCTTATGAACGAGGCTGCTCTCCGTGCTGCAAAGAAAAACAAGGCTCTTATTGGAATGATTGATATCGAGGAGTCATATATGAAGATGCTTCTCGGTCCTCAGAAGAAGACCAAGGTTAGAACTGCCGCAGATAACAAGCTTTGCGCTTATCACGAGGCGGGTCACGCTGTTGCATCTTACTATTGTAAGCACACTGATCCTATTAAGCACATCACTATTATTCCCGCAGGCAATGCGGGTGGTGTAACCGTTAGCGTTCCCACCGAGGACAGAATGGGTATGACCAAGGGTGAGATGCTTGATGATATCGTATACGGAATGGGTGGCCGTGTTGCCGAGCAGCTTATTCTTGACGACATCTCCACAGGTGCATCCGGAGATATCAAGCAGGCTACAAGCCGTGCCAGAGCAATGGTTACCAAGTACGGTATGAGTGAGCTTCTCGGTCCCGTGCTTTATGGCAATTCTCATGGATCGGATGAAGTATTCCTCGGCAGAGATTTCTCTTCTTCTCCCGATTATTCCGGCAAGACTGCCGCTCTTATCGACGAGGAGGTTAGACGTATTATCACCGAGTGCTATAAGCGCTGTGAGGATATTCTTACCGAGCATATTGATAAGCTTCACTTCGTTGCAGAGTTCCTTCTTAAGAATGAATCTATGGACGAGGAGCAGTTCAGAGCTGCTATGGAGATGGATAATCCTACCATCGAGTCCATTGAGGATATCGCCTTCCGCAAGCAGCAGAAGAGCGAGGAGGAGAATGACATTGCTCACGAGAACAACCGCAAGGCAGAGGAGGAAGAGCGCCTTCGCCGTGAAGAGCTTGCTAAGAGAATGGCAAGTGGCGAGGATCTTACCGACGACGTTTTAAGGGAGATTTTTGAGAAAAATCATACCGCAGGCTCGGATCATAACGATACCGATAACCATAGTGACGGTCAATAATCAATTAAAGGGGTAGTCCTTTCGGACTACCCTTATTTTTATGTCAAAAATAAAACTGCCGTAAAATATACGGCAGTTTTTTATATATTTAAATGCTGTGAATACCGTTCTTGGGATCAGCCTTGTCATCCAGGTTGTACTTCTGCTGCTTTCTCCAATCGAAGAAGCTGATAGCAACCTGCTCAAAGAGCGCAAGGGAAAGAAGGTCCTCGTCCTGCTCGCTGTAAGGAGCAACTCTCTGTCTGAGGGAATCGATCTCGGGCGCAATTTTGTCAGCGGGTCTGTAATCAATAATATCATCATCGCCAATGATCTTTCTCTTAAAGGAGTCCTCGATAGGTGCAGGGCACTTGCCGTACTCACCACGAACCAGAGCTTTGAATTCCTTTGTAACACGGGAATATCTGCCCTCGTTTGCGAAGAGAACGTTGTTAACAGCCTGAGTACCTACGATCTGAGATGTAGGTGTAACGAGAGGAGGATATCCAACCTCGCCTCTTACGTGCGCAACCTCTTCAAGAACAGCATCAAGCTTATCCGACTTACCCGCAGCCTTAAGCTGACTGATAAGGTTGGAGAGCATACCGCCGGGAACCTGGTAACGAAGTGCATTAACGTCAACCTTAAGCACCTTGGGATCAATAAGACCGGTTTCAAGATAATTTTCACGGATCTTGTTAAAGTGCTTAGCAACAACGTCAAGCTTTGCAAGATCAAGACCGGTGTCATAGGGGGTACCCTGGAGAGTAGCAACCAGCGACTCGGTGGGAGTGTGAGAGGTACCCATTGCAAGAGGAGAAATTGCGGTATCAACACCGTCAACACCTGCTTCGATTGCCTTAAGAAGTGTCATAGAGCCAAGACCTGCGGTGTAGTGGGTGTGAAGATGAACGGGAACAGAAACGCTGTTGTTTACGGTTTTAATGAGCTGATATGCCTCGTAGGGCTTAAGCAGACCCGACATATCCTTGATGCAGATAGAGTTTGCACCCATCTCCTCAAGCTGCTTTGCATATCTTGCAAAGCCCTCGTTAGTGTGGAAGGGAGAGGTGGTATAGGAAATAGCCGCCTGAACATGACCCTTCTCCTTGATAGCAGCCTTGATAGCGGTCTCAAGGTTTCTCGCATCATTAAGTGCATCGAAGATACGGATAATATCAATACCGTTTGCAATAGACTTCTGAACGAAGTATTCAACTACGTCGTCTGCATAGTGGCGGTAGCCGAGAATGTTCTGTCCACGGAATAACATCTGAAGCTTTGTATTTTTAACGTGATCCTTTATGGTACGGAGTCTTGCCCAGGGATCCTCGTGAAGGAAACGAAGACATGCGTCGAATGTAGCTCCGCCCCATGCCTCAAGGGAGTGATAGCCAACCTTGTCAAGATCTTCAAGGGCAGGGATCATCTCCTCGGTTGTCATACGGGTTGCAGCCAGTGACTGATGTGCATCTCGAAGGACGGTTTCGGTTATTAAAACTTTTGACATTGTTTAAAAATCCTTTCTTTGTTATCTTCAGCTTATCTGAAGAAGCTGAGGAATACACCTGCCGCAACGGCAGAGCCGATAACACCGGCAACGTTGGGACCCATAGCGTGCATAAGAAGGAAGTTGGAGGGGTCATACTGACGTCCTACGTCCTGAGCAACTCTTGCCGCCATAGGAACTGCAGAAACACCTGCAGAGCCGATAAGGGGATTTATCTTACCTCCGGTAAGCTTGCACATGATCTTACCTACAAGCAGACCGCCGCAGGTGGAGATGATGAAGGCAAGGAGACCGAGGCCGATTATGAACAGCGTTTGCCATCTTAAGAAGTTAGCGGCATTGGCTGTTGCGCCAACCGAAACTCCGAGGAAGATGGTAATTACGTTAATAAGCTCATTCTGTGCAGTCTTGGAAAGACGGTCGGTTACACCCGAAACGTTAAGCAGATTACCTGCCATAAGGAAGCCTACCAGGGGAGCTGCATCGGGTATGATAAGACATACGATACCGGTTACCACGATGGGGAAGACAATCTTCTCAGTCTTGGATACAGGACGCAGATTTGTCATCTTGATCTTTCTTTCCTTCTCGGTGGTCATCCACTTCATGAAGGGAGGCTGAATAATTGGAATAAGAGCCATATATGAGTATGCCGCAATAGCGATAGCACCCAGAAGCTGAGGAGCAAGCTCCTTTGTTACAAGGATCGCAGTAGGACCGTCGGCGCCGCCTATGATACCGATAGCGCCTGCCTCCATAGGAGTAAAGCCAAGGAGAAGAGCAAGCATAAATGCTACGAATACGCCAAACTGAGAGCCGGCACCCATAAGAAGCGATTTGGGGTTAGCGATAAGGGGAGAGAAGTCGGTCATTGCACCTACGCCCATAAAGATAAGCGAGGGATAAATACCAAGCTTAACTCCAAGATAAAGAATATCTACAAGTCCGCCGTTGTTAATAACCTCTTTAACCACGTGCGCCATTCTTATATGAACAACACCGTCGCTTACGTAAGCGGCATCACCGAGATAGAAATCAAATAGGGAATTGAAATATGCGATAGCATCCGAATCAAGTCCTTCAAGGTTGAAGATAAGAGAGTTCTCTGTAACCGTATATAGACCCGAAAGGCCGTTTGCTGAAAGTGTGCCGAGAAAATTAGTCATATGAGCGGCAAGGGTACCCTTAAGCTCGCTGTTTTCAACGGCAATATAATATTCGTCAAAAAAGAAATCTAAGTGAATAAGCTCAGCACCCGGAAGGTTGGCAAGGAGCATACCAAATGCAATGGGCATAAGGAGCAGGGGCTCAAACTTTTTTGCAATAGCAAGATAGAACAATGCTCCGACAATTACGTACATTATCAGGTATTGCAAAAGTGTTTCCCACCATTCCATTCCGGAGTCGCCAGAAAACATATGAGCTATGCCTGTCGTCCCTAGGAAATTTGTGATAGCGTCTAACATTTATTAGTACCTATGCTTTCAAGAAATTAGTTGAAGGATACGATAACGTCATTTGCGGCAACGGTGGCGCCCTTCTGAACGTTTACAGAAGCGATAATACCATCGCATGGAGCGGGAATATCATTTTCCATCTTCATAGCCTCAAGTACACAGATAACGTCGCCCTTCTTTACGGCCTGACCAACGCTAACCTTAACGTCGAGAATAGTACCGGGCATAGGAGCGGTAACCTTGTTCATACCTGCAACACCTGCGGGAGCAGCTTTAGTAGCTGCGGGCGCGCTTGTAGGAGCTACGGGAGCAGAATATACGGGAGTATGGTTGAGGCCGCTTCCAACCTCCTCAACAGTTACCTCATAGGTGTTTCCGTTTACGGTAATGTTATATCTTTTCATTTTAAAACCCTTTCGTTACTTGTAATTTTATTAGACTTTTCTGAAGGATACTACTCTGAACTTCATACCCGAATTCTCGCTTTCAGCCATTGCAATAGCAGCGGTGATGACGGCGATTATCTCATCCTCGTCGGGTGCAGATCGATCATTGCTTTTCTCAACAGGACTTACAATCTGGACCACGTTCTTTTTAGCCGACTTTTTAGCAGGAAGATCATGAAAGACGAGCTTGAAGAAATAGAGGAAAAGCCAAAGTAAACATAATACGGCAAATACCGTAACCATACCTATAAATAGAATTGAAAGTCCGAACAGAAGGGCTTCGCCGATCTGGGAGAACTCAAAATTCTCAAAATCGATTATAGGTCGGGAATAATCATTTATACCAAACATAATATCCTCCTATCAAAGGGGAAGAACTTTGCGGCGAGCAACCGCCGTAGCATCACCCTTTGCGGAAAGCATAAGAAGTGCAGAGCAGATTCTTGCTCTCATCTCATTGATACTGATAATATCGTCGATCTCTCCGCTTGCCGCCGCATTCGCAGGGGAGGAAACAGAGGTTTTCCACTGTGCGATAAGCTCTTCACGGGTGGTTTCCTCGGTGATATACTTATCCCAGGCGAATGCCACACCGCTTGCTGCGGTAAGAGCACCAATCTCGGATTCCTCGGTAGCATAAACAAGATCTGCGCCAAGTGACTTAGAGCCGAGAAGCACAAATGCGGCACCGATTGCGTGACCGTGAATAACGGTGATCTTAGGACAGGTGGATCCTGCGTAAGCCATTGCAAGCTTTGCAAGCTCGGGAGCAAATACCTGCTCGTTCTTCTTGTTGATAGCAAGACCGAGAGAATCAACAATTGTAACTACGGGAATGGAGAAGCTGTCGCAGAGAGTAACGAACTTAGAGATCTTTCTGGCAGCCGCAGTATCGATTCTACCCTCATTCTGAGCGTAGGAGGTAGCAACAACACCGCATCTTACACCACCGATGGTAGTAAATGCCGTGCTGACGGTGGGAGCGTAGTCGTGAGTAAGCTCAAGGAACATGCTGTTGTCGGCGATAATCGAAATAATAGAAAGCGCATCTCCGCCAAAATCAAGATTTCCAAGCTTTCTGTTAAGGTTATCGGTGAATATCTCCGAGCTCTGAACTCCGACAGAGGAGTTAGAGGGCAGGAAGGAGATAAGGCTGATAATGTATCCCATGCACTGCTGCTCAATGTCCTCGTATGCCACTATGGCATCCTGCGCATCATTTTCACCGGTAAGGGCAGGGGAATTAACGTAAAGAGAGGCCTCGTCACGCTTAACCACAACATCAAACATAGAAGCAATAGCGGCGCAAGTACCTATGCAGTTGCCTGCAATATATGCGATCTGGGGAATAACTCCTGATGCCTTTGTGATAGCCGACATAATTCTACCGTATGCGGCAAGTCCTGCGGTTCCCTCGAAAATATCGGTACCGTTGGAGTTGAAAATACCAACAACGGGTGCACCGTTATCAAGAGCCATTTTATAAAGATCTGTAATCTTCTTTGCGTGTCGCTCGTCGATGGCACCGCCCATTCTGGTTGCGTCCTCAACGAATGCGAAAACAAGCTTACCGTCCACAGCGCCGTAGCCGCAGATAACACCCTCAAGCTCGTTGGTTTTCTCGGTAGCTAAAAAGTCCGAGTAAGCACGCTTTGTATAAGCGCTGATCTCAACGAAGGTATCGGTATCAAAAAGCATTGCGATCTGAGTTCTTGCCTCAGCGCCCTCGCCGGCACGGAGTGACTCACGCAGCTGTGCAGCCGTAGGAAGACTGCAGAAGGTGGGTTTTGTGTATTTGTTCAAAGCGAATTCTTGATTTGCTCCGGAGCAAATCTCTCCTTCCTAAATATTCAAAAACAAAGTTATTTGAAAATATTTTATATTTTACCAAATATACTATACCACCAAAATACGATTTAGTCAATACTTTTTAATAAAATAGTAAAAAAGAGCAGTGAGATGGACTCACTGCTCCAAAAATCAGCTGTTCTGCTTGCTCTTTAATATAACGTCGGAGAGAGGATTGTTGTCCATAGCCTCCTCCATATTTTTACTTACAAGATGTGTATAGATCTGTGTGGTATTAAGCTGCTCGTGGCCTAAAATATCCTTCAACACTCGAATATCTACCTTGCCGCTCTGATACATAAGAGTCGCCGCCGTATGACGAAGCTTATGAACCGAATAGCCCTTCGATCCAAGACCTGCAAGTCCAAGATATTTATTAACCATCCATTGGACAGTTTTCGGTGAAATTCTGGTCTGTCTTGTACTTAGGAAGAAGGCGTGATCAGAGGTACGGATAAACCTGGGATCGAGTCTTTGTCGCATATAGGTCATAACCGCATCACGTGCCGCATTGTTAAGGAAAATGATCCTCTCCTTACTGCCTTTACCAAGCACCTTCACAAAGGTTATCTCGGAGTCAAAGCTTTCAAGATTAAGACCTACAAGCTCCGAAAGACGCATTCCTGTATTAAGGAACAGGGCAATTATCGAGTAGTCTCGCTGCTTTGTTTTGGACTCTGTATCCGAGCTCACAGCCTCGAGAAGTCTTACCGCCTCATCTATGGTCAGATACTTGGATAATGTCTTGCTTTTTTGTATTCCATCAATGTCTGCCGCAGGATTTCTATCGATATAATGCTTTTTGTTGTGTACGTGACGGAAAAACGATTTTATTGCACTAAGCTTTCTGTTACGTGTTGAGGAGTTGTTTTTGCGTTCGTTTCTGGTGTATGCGATAAAGTTTACGATCATCTGAGTATCTACTTCACGGACGTCCTCCATAGTAAGCTCACGAATGCTTATGCTCTCAAGCTCCTCGATAGGAAGATCGAGATCGTCACGGGTCATAATGAAGTATCTGAAGAAGGTTCTCAGGTCCAAAAGATATTCGCAAATGGTCTTTTCGCTTTTGCCTTCGACGGCAGAAAGATAGTTTGCGTAATCACGTAAAAAGCGGGGAAATGTCTTAAATTCAGCATTATCACTTTTTAAAGCTAAAGTTGCCATATCCAACCTCCTTCATTGAATCATTTATTATACAAAATTTTATCATAAAATAATGAACAAATTATTAACAAAAGCAATAATTTTTGATTTTCTTTGAGGCTTAACAGGGAATAATAAATAGACAAGTACCATAATATTAACTAAAGGAGTGATTAGATTATGAAAATATTCGTTTTAAACCTTACAGGCAGACGCGCATCGCTTGCTTTTGTAAGCATTTCGTTGGTTCTCGTTATTTTAATTGCAGGAACAATCGGCGCCGTAACCCATATTTACGGTGATGAAATTCTTGACAGCGCGGCAGATACTTTGCCTTATAAAAAAATAATAATTATTGATGCGGGTCATGGCGGCGAGGATTCGGGTGCTGTGGGTGTAACAGGAGTGCTCGAAAAGGATCTGAATCTCCAGATAGCCCTTGAAATCGGCAGAATTTTCGAGGAAAAGGGTTATATCGTGGTTTACACAAGAACGGATGACAGGCTTTTATACACCGAGGAACAGAATATCTATGGAATAAGAAAAATATCCGATCTTAAAAACAGAGTCAAGGTGGCAGAGCGGTATCCCGACTCAATTTTCATCAGTATACATATGAATTCATTTGGTAGTGGTAAATACTCGGGGCTTCAGGTATATTATTCTGATAATAATGAGGAGAGCAGAGCACTTGCGGATACTATTCAGAACAGAGTTGTAAGCGATATTCAAAAGGATAATAAGCGTGTCCCTAAGGCAGGAAGTGATATGTATATTCTTGAGAATGTAAATAATACTGCGGTACTGATAGAGTGCGGTTTTCTAACCAATGAAGCAGAATGTAAAAAACTTTCTGAAAAAGAATATCAAAAAGAATTGAGTTTTTCGATTGTTTGTGGTATTATAGAATATATAGAAGCAAACAACAAGTAAAAATTCATAAAAAGGAAACTAAAAAAATGAAGGGTCCAAAGGTTATTTTTGTCTGCCGTGAGTGTGGCGCAACAAGTCCTAAGTGGCTTGGAAAGTGCCCCGAGTGCGAATCCTGGAACTCATTTGATGAGGAGACGGTAGTCGAAAAAACTCAAAAAAATACAATAAATCGTGGCAGAAAGGCCGAAGGAGTAAATAAAGCAGAGAAATTCTCCGAGCTTGAGCTACCTAAATATATGCGTACCGGAACGGGCATGGGCGAGCTTGACAGAGTACTTGGCGGAGGTCTTGTTGACAGCTCTGCTGTTCTACTTTCGGGTGAGCCGGGTATAGGTAAATCAACCCTGCTTCTTCAGATTTGCTCCGAGCTTGGCAATACCAGAAAGGTTCTGTACGTATCAGGCGAGGAATCCAAGGGACAGCTTAAGCTTCGTGCAGAGCGACTTGGCATTAACGGTGACTCTATATATCTGCTTACAGAGACCGATACCGATCTTATTCTTACCGAGTGCGAGCGACTTTCACCCGATGTGATTATTATTGACTCGGTTCAGACGCTTTCGAGTATGCGCTTCACCTCTGCTCCCGGTAGCATTACACAGGTGCGTGAGGGAGCGATGGCGTTTATCAACTACGGTAAGACAGCAGGTGCGGCTGTCTTTCTTGTTGGTCATGTTAACAAGGAGGGGGGTATCTCTGGTCCCAAGATTCTCGAGCACATGGTTGATGCAGTTCTTTACTTTGAGGGCGAGCGTACCAATTCATACAGAATAATCCGTGCTATCAAGAACCGTTACGGCTCCACCAATGAGATAGGAGTATTTGAGATGGGGGATAAAGGTCTTGTCGAGATCCCCAATCCCAGCGAGGTTGTAATGGCTGAGCGTCCGAAAAACACAAGCGGCTCCTGTGCAGGATGCGTTATGCAGGGAACCAGGCCTATTATTTCGGAGATTCAGTCTCTGGTTGCAAAATCGGTTTATGCCAACGGAAAGCGCACAGCAGATGGCTTTGATTACAATAGAATGTGCCTGCTTATCGCTGTTCTTGAAAAGAGAATGGGTCTCAAATTCTATGAAAATGACGTTTATCTAAACGTTGCAGGCGGAATTCAGCTCGATGAGCCAAGTGCAGATCTTTCGATTGCAATGGCACTTATCAGCGGTATCACCGACAAGGTAATTCCCGACGATCTTATTGCCTTTGGTGAGATTGGTCTTTCAGGAGAGGTCAGGGCAGTGTCGCATATAGATTACCGTGTTAAAGAGGCGGTAAGACTTGGCTTTACAAAGATAATTCTTCCTAAAAAGAACATTACCAAGGGACTCAAGGTGCCTGCGGGAGTCGAGCTTTGCGGGGTTTCGAACATCTATCAGGTTCTGATTCACATGAAGGCACGTGAAAAGGAAATGTCCTACTAAAAGTCAATTTTTTAACAATTAACGGCGAATTTTGTGATCTTTGCACAAAACATCGCCGTTTTTTTCTACATTCATAGGGCAAATAGTTGATTTTCAAGCCTTGAAATGTTAAATAAAATATAGTATAATAAAATAGATGTTATGGCGATTTATCGCATTACAGCAAATTTATTACAAGGAGAACCTCTTTATGGAAAAGGTTTACACAAAAAGCATTCGTAACGTAGCACTTTTAGGACATAGCGGCGGCGGAAAGACTTCGCTTGCTGAGTCTATGCTCTATATTTCAAGACTTACCGACCGTCTCGGTAATGTTACCGATGGTAACACTATATGTGACTACGATCCTGAGGAAATTAAGAGAGGTTATTCGATTTCCGCTGCTTCGGCGCCCCTTCTTTGGAACGGTGCGAAGATCAATATTCTCGACACTCCCGGCTTCTTTGATTTTGAGGCTGAGGCAAGACAGTGCGTAAGAGCTGCTGATGCCGCTATCATCGTTGTTGACGGTAAGGCAGGCATCGAGGTTGGTACTGAGCTTGCTTGGAAGCTTGCTACCGATGCAGGTATTCCCAAGGCATTCTTCATTAACCGCTTTGATGACGGTGAGGCTAGATTCCACAAGGTATTCGGCGCTATCCGTGAAAAATATGGCGTAAACGTTTGTCCCGTGCAGATTCCTATTATTGACGGTCCCGATGTAATCGGCTTTGCCAATCTCGTTGAGATGTGCGTTTACACCTTCGAGAAGGCTACCGGTGAGTACTCCCGTAGCTCCATTCCTGCTCAGTTCGCTGACACCTGTGAGGAATATCACGCAATGCTTCTTGAGGCTATTGCGCAGACCAGCGACGATCTGATGGATAAGTTCTTTAACGAGGAGCCTATATCAAGAGACGAAGCTCTCGAAGCTATTCATAACGGCATTATCTCCGGCGACATCGTTCCCGTATTCTGCGGCGCAGCTCTTAAGAACTGGGGTATTAAGACCTTCCTTGATACTATCACCGAGTCCTTCCCCAGACCTACTGCACGTAAGGTTGAGCATATCGTTGATGAAGAGGGCAACCTTTCCGAGATCGCAATCGATCCCGATTCTGCTGATACATCTCTCTTCGTATTCAAGACCGTTGCCGATCCCTTCGTAGGTAAGATGTCCTTCTTCAAGGTTATGAACGGTACTCTTAAGAAGGATATGGTTCTCAAGAACACCACAAACGGCTCAAGCGAGAAGATCAACAAGGTATTTATGCTCAGAGGTAAGAAGCAGATCGACGTTGAAGAGCTTGCATGCGGTGATATCGGTGTTGTTGCAAAGCTTTCTTCTGTAAATACCAACGATACACTTACCAGCGCTGCTTCCGAGATCAAGTATGCGCCTATCGCATATCCCAAGCCCTACTACTCCATGGCTATCAAGCCTATGGCAAAGGGTGATGAGGACAGAATCTCTACCGGTATTGCAAGACTTCTTGAAGAGGACAGATCCCTCAAGTACGTAAACAACTCAGAGACAAAGCAGCTTACCATCTCCGGTCTTGGTGATATTCACCTTGATATCGTTGTATCCAAGCTTAAGAATCGCTTCGGTGCAAATGTTGAGCTTATTAAACCCAAGATCGCTTACCGTGAGACCATTAAGAAGAAGGTTGACGTTGAAGGTAAGCATAAGAAGCAGTCCGGTGGTTCCGGTCAGTATGGTCACGTTAAGATTACATTCTCTCCCGGTGAGGCTGAGGGCCTTACCTTCACTGAGAGCGTATTCGGTGGCGCAGTTCCCAAGAACTTCTTCCCCGCAGTAGAGCAGGGACTCAGAGATGCAATGCAGAAGGGTGTTCTTGCAGGCTATCCTGTAGTTCATCTTGCAGCAAACCTGTACGATGGTTCCTACCATGATGTTGACTCTAACGAAATCTCCTTCAAGCTTGCTGCCGGTATTGCATACCGTGACGGTCTTCCTCAGGCAAACCCCGTTCTCCTCGAGCCCGTTGGTGAGCTTAAGGTTTATGTTCCCGATAACTACGTAGGCGATGTTATGGGTGACCTTAACAAGCGTCGTGGTAGAGTAATGGGTATTGATCCTGCTGAAGAGGGCACTCAGGTCGTTCTTGCAGAGGTTCCTTTCTCTGAGATGACTGACTACGTTATTTCTCTTCGTGCCGCTACCCAGGGACGTGGTAGATTCGATTTCGACTTCATCAGATATGATGAGGTTCCCGGTTCTATTGCTGAAAAGGTTATTGCTGAGGCAAAGAGAGAGCAGAACTAATTTTGATTTTTCGAATGCGGTCGCTATGCGGCCGCATTCTTTTTACATTCTGCCATGAATTAATGTTTGTTTTTGAAGAATTTTTACTTTTCTAAATAATAATAAAATATATTAAAATAATTGTTGCAAATTTGTTAATTTGGTGGTATAATATATTTGTATAATTTTACATATTGAAAGGATATTTATTATGTACGGCGTATCAAAATTCATTGCTTTGATACTTGCGTTCTGTCTCGGCTTCTCCTGCTGCGGCGGTATGCTTATTGGAGGTGCTGTTGTTGCACTTGATTCCTTTAGAGTAAGAGATCTGGAAAAGCACGGTATCGCAGAGATTCCGGATGAGCTCTTTATGGGAAGCGAACCTGTGGTGGATCTTCTTAACCTTACAGCCTTCGAGTTCTATAATGAAATGAAGACGGTGACGGCAATGGGAGATAAGGTTACCATTGATTTTTTACAGAATAGATATGATTTAAAGATACCCGCTTCTGCAGAAAAATTCCTTAATGATGAGGCTCGTAAGATGCCTATCAAATCTCTCTTCAGCGAGGAGGGAGTTAAGCAGCTGCTTTCTACCGTTTACATCGGTTATGTTCAGAGCTTCGAGTGTCATAAGCTTGATAGCACCGAGCCTGCAAATCCTGCAGACGGTAAGGATGCTGCAAGATGGTATAATCCTACCAAGGATGAGTACGTTACAGGTATTAACGAAACGCTTGCTTTCATTTCACTTGGTGATTTTGTAAGCGGCAAGGTTGACGTTCAGGAAATTATTGGTAGCGTGCATATCGGCGATGCTCTCGGTTATTATCCGGTTTATGATGAATTGACAGGCAAGGACGTTTGGTACGAAAAGGGAACTAATGAGCCTGCAACCGGTGTTTTATCCGCATTCATTGACTGTACTGTTGATAACATTGACGATAAGATCGATAATCTTTTAGTCGGAGAGATCTTTGGTTACGAGAAGGCTGAGGATGGCTTCTGGTATCAAAGAGATGCAGATAATAATCTTGTAAAGGTTGACGGTATTATCGGTTATCTTTCCGATTCTTACGTTAACGATATTGATACTGCTCTCGAGGAGGCTACCATCGGTCAGTTCTTCGGATACACCTGTGTTGATGAAGAAAACGATCTTTGGGTAGACGAGGACGGTAAGCCTGTTACCGGTATTCTCGGTATTCTTGCAGGTTCCAATATGGACGGAGTAGACGAGGCTATTAATGAAGCGCAGATTGGCGTTATTCTTGATTATCAGCAGAACAGCGATGGAGAATGGTGCGAGTACAACTCCGAAACCCATGAATACGATATTCCCGTTGGTGGATTTATGGGCAAGATCGCTGATTGCTGCCTTGCACCCGATCCCGATGATCCCGAAAGCAAGGGAATTGATGACGTGTTCTCCGAGCTTGAGATCGGTGATATTGTTGATGAGGAAGACAGAACGGGTATCTTCGCTATCGTTGAGCCTTCAACCAAGATCGATAATATCGGTGATGCGATTAACGACTCTATCAGTGAGTCTCCTATGCAGTTCTTTATGAGCGAGGGACTTATTGAGTTTGACGAAGACTCTGAGACCGTTCTTGACGGTATGTGTCTTATGAACGGCGGCGAGGACGTTATTAAGCTTAAGGCTACTGATGAGAAGTATCTTGAGTACTATGATTTTGATGGTGCTGACTGGACAAAGGAAGGCGAGTATTATCTCATTCCCGCCTGGAGAGATCAGCCTCTTACTCAGTCCTTCTCATATATCGTAAATCTTCTTACAACACCCGTTACACCTTAAATAAATAAAATAAAGGCTGCTCATTTGAGCAGCCTTTTCCCTTTTGATAAAACAAAAAAGCGGATGAAACCCATCCGCTTTTTTAACTGAGCTATTTAATTAGTTACCGAGCTTAGCGTTGTTAACCTTAACGCCGGGGCCCATGGTGGTAGCAAGAACACAGCTCTTGATGTACTGACCCTTTGCAGCAGCGGGCTTAGCCTTGATTACTGCGCCAACGAGAGTGTTGAAGTTCTCGGTGAGCTTCTCAACGCCGAAGGATGCCTTACCGATAGGGCAGTGAATGATGTTGGTCTTGTCAAGACGGTACTCGATCTTACCTGCCTTAGCCTCTACAACAGCCTTAGCAACATCGGGAGTAACAGTACCAGCCTTGGGGTTAGGCATAAGGCCCTTAGGACCAAGCACCTTACCAAGACGACCGATAACGCCCATCATGTCGGGAGAAGCGATTACAACGTCATAGTCGAACCAGTTCTCAGTGGTGATCTTCTGTACCATATCCTCAGCGCCTACGAAATCAGCGCCTGCTGCCTTTGCAGCCTCTGCCTTGTCGCCACGAGCGAATACAAGGGTTCTAACAGTCTTACCGGTACCGTTGGGGAGGACGATAGCGCCTCTAACCTGCTGGTCTGCGTGACGAGAGTCAACACCGAGTCTGATGTGGATCTCAACGGTCTCGTCGAACTTTGCCTTAGCGGTCTGACATACGAGGGAAATAGCCTCGTTTACATCATAAAGCTTGGACTTATCAATAAGCTCTGCGCTTGCATTATATTTCTTACCATACTTAGCCATTATTCAATTCCTCCTATCAGTCTTCTACGACAACGCCCATAGAGCGTGCGGTGCCTGCCACCATGCTCATAGCAGCCTCGATAGAAGCAGCGTTGAGGTCGGGCATCTTGGTTTCTGCAATCTTGCGAACCTGCTCCTTAGAGAGCTTTG
>JAZSMV010000098.1:0-13637 GCA_045536065.1 Eubacteriales bacterium
TATATGTTGAGCCACCCCACACCATAAGAAAGGACCGAGGGCTAACCCTCGGTCTTTTCTTCTTTATTCAGCTTCTAAGTCGGATCGTAGCCATGTCGTTCTGTGGGCCAAGGAGTTGGTTTCAAGTGTTGTCTTCCTAAGACCGCTTGGCCCTCCCCGACTTTATATGTTGAGCCACCCCACACCATAAGAAAGGACCGAGGGCTAACCCTCGGTCTTTTCTTCTTTATTCAGCTTCTTCATTTCTTTAATATCCTTTTGGAAATAACTGTTCTGAAGCTGATTTTCTTCGTCTGTGCCGACTTCTCCTGCATACATCATAAAGTCATCAATATGCATTGTATTCGGTTCATAGCTATCGAACACAGCTTCAAGGCAAGCCGTTCTATATCTCCGGGAACGGTCTTTTTTTGTTATCAAACGCCATTTTTCTTTCTTTACTTCACCATCGAGCCTACCGCTTTGAACTTCGAGCTTCATCGTCTGAATGCCGAACATTCCATTGATACGGTCGTAATGGTTGCTGATTTTAGCAACGAGATTTTTAAGAAGATAAACAAACAACGTGCTGTCACTCCTGTTATATATATACTCGTTGTAAAAATCATCCCACCATTTCTTTACACCTGAGAAAACGCCTTGCGTAAACCAATACGGAGAAAAGAAAGGTAATGCCGGGCAAAGTTCAGACTTTTCTGATATGTAAATTACTTCGCCAAGCTCACGGCCACCTGCTCCCCATGCTTCAGGGCGTTGCAGGTCTGCTATGATCCTAATAAATACCTCGTTATCTACTACTGCAGCATGCCTACACATCATCAGGCAAGCCTCATGAAGATCATTCTTTTGGTTTGTTTCGCCTGCTTTGAATTTTATTTCTTTAAGGAACTGCATATTCTTAAACTCTTTATCGATCTCGGTGATTACAAACGTACCAAAAGACAACCTTCTTGCCTTCGGGTTACCCTTGATGATCTTCTTGCCAAGCCTAAGCATATCAAAATCGATGATGTGTGCATGAAGTGAATAGGTGTCCTGAAGCTCAGGATCCCGAGCGAAGAAATCCATATCTCGCATCGGCATATTGCCAACATCAGAAAGAATCGAATCTACTCTGATACTATAATTCGCAAAAATCAACGTCGTTTTTACTGTGAAAATAAGAAAAGCACATGCATAATCTTCGAGAGCATCAAAAAGATGCGTGATTTTAAGCTCGTCATTATACGTTACCTTATAATGCGTATAATCATAACCGAAGGTATAATCCTTCTTGAAAATACCGTACTTCTCACGCATTCTTCGATAGCTCTCTGCAGATATATGCTCGAACGACGTTATTTTATCGAACATAGCTCGATGCCCTCGAACCCATTTTCTACACGTATCAATATCAACAATATTATCATTCTCGATATTTTCCTTGATCTGATCCCTAAAGGTCTGCCAAGGAAAATTCGGGAACATCGTTTCCTTGCGTTCGAGGATTTTAGCAGAACGGTTGAACTGATCCTTCTCGGAGGTTAAAGCCATACCTGTTATCATCTGCGTTTTGCCGATACCCATTTCACCATATACGGTTGTTACAACGCCCCTCCCGGAAAGGAAGGCGTTGTTGCAATCCTCGGCATGATAGAGCTTGTCCATAGCCATAGATCGACAAACTGAATTGTAAATACTCGCACCGATGCAGAACCAAATAATACCAGGAATGAATCTGATCATCGGTGTAAGGTCGGCAAGAAGCTTCAAGGCTTGCGTAAACAAGCTTACAAAATCGAAAGACGTTACAAAGTACAGATAATAAGCAAAAAAGGCAATAACAATGCTGAAAACGTTGAAATGTAAACACCAAAGCACAAGCCACGTACTTATGTATACGGGATTTTCCTTCAAGAAGGTTATAAAATCCTTACACCACGTAATCAGAGGATAAATACGTTTGAATTTAAATGCTTTGAATTTTTGAAGTTGTTTGGATTCGAGATTTCTCTCGGTACAATGCTTGTCTTTATATCGATTGAGCTGAAGCACAAGCACGAATACAAGAGGCATAAGGATAAGCAGGATCCTCGATACATAGAAGGATAAATCCCCAAGATATAAAAGATATCGCTCGAAATTTTCCTTCGTACAAAAAACCTCCCAATACTTCTCCCACAGCACCTGGAATTCCTCCCAGGTGTACGGAAGAAGCTTTATCGGTTCCCATATTTCTTCGGCAAATTTCCATGTCTGAAGCTCGTTCACCGTTGCATGAATAGGATTTTCTCCTCTTGTGAAAATACCTACAAAATAATAACCAAGAGAAACGAAAAGATCACGCACCGTTTCCGCAAGACGAGGAAGTGAGTTCGGGAACAAAATTCCCAATGCAAAGCTTATAAAGGTAATTACAGTACAAATGATATGCCTATAATCCCTCTTAAATTGCATCAGTTTGCGTTCTGCGTATTTCACCCTAAAACACCCCCTGTAAAAAGAAAATACCCAACGATGAATGCAAGGACTATCGTCAGGCTGATAAATAACAGCCTCTTGGCTGTAGAAATTTCATTTTTCATTTTTTTCTTCTCCTTTGTGGCTATACGCCTTGACTTTTTGTGTTGGTTTATGGTAAAATCTTAATATCTATATCAGGAGGATATTAAGATGAATAACGATAAATTAGTTTGTCCAATTTGCGGAGAGCCGACAAGAATCTATATGGGAAATGCTCGTAAAGATCGCTTGTGTGGAAAACACGCAGATATGCTAAAAGCAGGAAATCTTAACCTCGATAATACCGGAAAATACGTATTTACCAATAATGCAATAGAACAACCCACGTTAAAAGATAGCACTTGCATTATTTGTGGAAAATCTACTGAAAATGGATGGCAATACTTATGTTCGGACTGTTATTCGACATGCCTTGACTATACAAAGGAAATGAATAAAAACTATTCTATTACCGAATATAGAAATTACTACTATAATGCAAAATCTAACATTTACACCTTAACAGGCTTTGAAAAATTTATAAAACCTAATTGCATAAAGCTTATAGCAATAGCAAAAGCTTGTGATAGATATGCACATAGCAGCACATTGTTAGATATTGTAAAACAAGACGTTAAAGATATTATCCTTAAGAAAAAGGAAAAAGATATAATTAAAGAAAGTGACGAACATAGAGTAGTAGAATTTAACACAAAGAAAAATCGAGGAGCAATAAGAGGTGTAGATGGTCACTTCCTTGACAGTGACAAAGAGAAGCAAATCGATGACCTTTTATTTTCTCTCTCTATCCCTCACGCAATTCATTACGACGTACCTGAAATAACAGAAAGAACAGTTAATTGTGATTGGTATATTCCCGTACTCCCATCAAAAGGAATTTATATGGAATACTTCGGCATGGACACAAATGACTATATACAAAATCGTGATGAAAAAATAGAATTATACAGAAAACATCAATTGAAATTGATTCGTATTGAAAAAGACGAAACAATGGATACTCAGATGCTTTCAAATCATATAAAACAAGAATATAAAAAATTAAAAAAAGAAATTCTCGAAGAAGAATTATAATAAAAAGCTCGCTCGCAAGGAGCGAGCTTTTTCTATTACACCTTTTTGCGTGTTCTTCTCGCAGATGCCTTTTTACGTTTGTTATACTTGTACGCTTTAGAACTATCTGAACGAGATTTCAAATAACCTGAGCGAAACGCCCTCTGAGATTTACTGAGAGGAAGGGGACCGTCTTCATCGGTCACCACCTTGCCACCGTTAGTAAAATTGAATCCTGTCTTAAGCTCATGGGCATACTTTTTGCCCTTTTCAGCGGGATTAAGCAGAGTAACAGTTCTGCCCCTGCGATTTGTAACCTTTTTACCTCCGAACATAATTGTTTCCTTTCTGTTTTTTATATTTTTTTGACTTGAAAAAGTCGCAAATGCTCTGACAAACCTTCTGTACTACAAAAACGAATACAGTGGTTAATAACAATGCTCCGTAATCCATTAGCTCACCTACTTTCGATTTCCTTTGAACAAATCCTTGATAAGCTCAAAGGGTAAAAGAAATACCGAGCCAATAGCTTTAAATATTTCCTTAAATCCTGTACCAATAGATTTAAATACAGGCTTAAAAGCTATAGATCCGTAGAGAATCACAATCAAAAGAATAAGAACGAAAAGAATTGCAAAAATTGCTTCAAAATCCTTTTCAAGATCTTCCATAGCATTTTCAAAATTATCATCAGTACCGATTATAACATCAGGCTCACCGTCATCCGATACAAGATCACTGACAACACCGAGGTTATAAACGCCTGTATCAGTTGCAAAATGAAGTCGAAGAATACCTATGTCTGTAATGCGTTTAGAAACAAAGACGGATGTCCCCCCAATGCCTGTTATAACACTATAATCTGTTTCAAGGAACGAAAAAACAAACTGTGCAGATTCAATAGATGAATCTTCATAAACTATTTTTTCGTTTTCAAATTCCTCAAGCATTGAATTGAATTCTGCATACGTTTGTATTCTTGGCCACTCATAATCGTATCCAAGAATACCATCGCCACTGCTTTCGCCCTTTTCATATTCGGCAATATCAACAGTTAATGTTTCTTCGTTCCCGATTGTAGGAGTACCATCAAGACCAGCACCGACACTATACGAATAATCACATATTGTATAAGTGATCGTTGCATCAAAAACGTCTTTTACATCGTAATTATTAACTTTAAATGCAACAAAATGCGAATCGCAATGTTCTCGATTAAGCAAATAACCTTTCGAATATCTAACAATGCCAGCAGAAACTATTTCAACTTCAACAACATCAATCTTTTTTGCTTCGTATTTTACAGAACCGCTTGTAGTACAAGCAGCAAAACAAATACCTACCTCGTAACCCTTGTGACCAACTGTATCAGATGAACCGCCCGGAAGTATACTGTCTACCTGAGCGTTGAAAGCTCTGTAAATAGTTGCGATATTGTAATATCTATACGTGGATCTTGAGACCGTGAAATTCTTTACAAGGTATTTGTCGAAAGGACCTTCGGTGCTTACAAGCTGTAAATCATACAACTTATAATTCTGATTCTCATCCTCGTAATGATGAGTTGACATATTGATTTTCGAAGCTACAAGATCAACGTTACCATGAGAAGGCTGATATGCATATACAAACAATTCACCGTTCTCGCCTTCAGCAATCTGGATTACTTTGATGCTATAATCGGTGGCATTACCACCGTATGAACTTGCATCAAAGGTCTCATCCTTGCTGAGATCGTCAAGAACGTTTGAATATGTAGACTCTTCCGCAGCACTTACAATGAACGGAAGGAAGATTGTCAGCATCAAGCTCAAAAGGAGCATAATGCTGATGATTTTATTACGTTTTGTCATTGTTATCTCCTTTTGAGACGAAATGGGTAGGGCAGATGCCCTACCCATTTCTCATACTTATTCCGCAGAATCTACTTCCTTAGTTGTTACCTTAACGGTAAGCTGATTTGCGTAAGTGTACTTCTCGGTGAAAGATACCTGATCGTCATCGGGATAGATAACGATTCTGATACCGTGTGCATTCTCGGGCATTGTGTCTACCTTGAGAGTAAGCTCGGTATTCTCTACGCAAGAAATCCACTTGTCATCCTCATCGTAGTAATGTACGGTATACTCGATTGTGCTGTCAAAGTCAGCATAAAGCTCGAAGCCTGTACACTCGATAAGCTCCTTAGTGTAGATCGCATTATCGGCATCGGTGGACTTACCCGTGGTCTTATCAATATCACCTACGGTGTAACTAGGATAAATCGTCTGATAATCCTCGTTAGCTCTCTCGGAGATACCGTTAAAGATAGAAACACAGCCCACAAGCACGAACAGTGCAAGAACTACACATCCGATCTTCTTAAGAAGATCTCTTGTCTTGGAAGAAATGGAAATTCTCATTTTTTCGCTCCTTATGTATTTTTTATTATCTTGCCCTATGCGGACATAAGATCATCTTTATTTGTGTGAATATAGCACACTTCACTGAAATTAACGTCAAGCACGGTTGCCGTAACTTCTGATGTATCAGATGCTGCAGCTTTCTGCTTTCCTGCGTTGCATACGAACCATATGCCGAAATCGGTAGGAACATATTGGTCTTCGGAAATGGTGATGATTTGACCCCAACCTTTGATAGACTCGGGTACAGCAGCACCAAGAGCAGTATATAACTCATAAACTGCATCAAAAGGATTAATAGTATCGTGGTTAATATACGGTATAAAACCACCGCCACTATCTAATGCAATATAATTCATATTAGCAACATCAAAAGATTTATTGTTGAAATATATAGTCTTGCCTGCCCATAAAGTAGAATAGTCAACAATGAAGTTGTCGTCAGTAATGTCAATATTAGGCGACACAGTAAAAGGTATGTCAAAATAATCGTACTGTGTAAAAGTGTCGGGTATATTTAACACATCATTCCATCTGTAAGTTGCTGCCTTAATAAGCATTGTGGTATTTGAGGTGAACCAAGTGTAAAATGCTTCGTCTACCTCGACATCACCTAAAACAGTGATAGTTTTAATAGCATCACCCACAAGCATTAAGTTCCAACCACTACTATGAGTATAAACTACAGAATTCCAAGGGAAACTAATTCCAAACGAGGATAGGTCAACATTAGAAGAAATTCCGTGATAAACAACATCTCTATCGCTATCATTAGTAACCCATATTCTATCGCAAGTTACAAGCAAATCACTTCCAATTAAAGAACTATAATCACCGACAACAAAGGGTATATCAATAACCATTTCAGGATAAGCTCTAAAATCTATAACATCATTAAACCTATAAGTACCTGCATAAATAGTATTTACTGCATACGTTGGTGTTTCAGCGAAGGATCCATCTTCTGCAGGAGGATCTTCTTCAATATAAGGCTCTGTATTATCTAAAAACCACTCTTGCCTGGAAGCAAGAATTGTATAATCTGATGCAAGAACGATATTTCTTATAAGACCATCATAAGCCCACGTTCCGGATTGATAAACTGTAAGGTAAAGAGCACTTGAATCTACTTGCTCGATGCCGTCCTTTAAAAATGACGTGCATCTGAAAGTTAAATTGTTGTTGTAATTATAAATACCTGAACAAGTTAAAGAATGATTTACACCTTCATAGGTAAACATAGATGTAAAATTAACAGGTACGGAGAATGAAGGAATATTTACTGATTCATTTAAAGTGTAAGTACCTGCGGTAAGCTTTTTATAGCCTTCCGTTGTAGTGCCTGAGCTATCTTCGCCGGAGCTTCCTTCGTCTGAAGGAGCATCTTCAGCGCCTTCTCCGACGAAGGTTGTGGCTTTAAACCAAGGCATAAAATAAGCAGATACGTTTGAATCTCTAGGAATTGTAATAGTCTTGATGCCCTCACCGTGAAGGTAAGGAAATACATCGAGCATCCAGGACTGCGTAGCTCCGCTTTCAAGCTCCTCATCTGTCATTCCCAAGTTATATGTAAGCCAGCCGAAGCCATCCTCTCCTGCTTCATAGAACTGAACAACAGCAGGATCGTCATCGGCTTCTGCCCATTCATAATAAAACTTGTATGAAAGGTTACCGACACCACTATCAGGTCTTGCCTGAATAATGCTTACACCCTTTTCAACCTCATCAATGAGGTTGTGATCCAGGTCATAAGACTTCTTTACAAAGGTGAAATTAAGCTTCTGCTCATTAACTCCATCAGCACCGGAGAAATCTCCCTGCGGAAGCTTCTCTACAAAGGTGTATGTGCCTGCAGGAATAATAAACGGATTTTTTACGGCTGTTGTTACAGCCTTAAAATCCATATAAAACTGTTTATCTACCGTCTGAGAATAGGGAACGTAAATTGTACGATATTCTTCAGCTTCGCCCCAACTGCCTTCACCATAGACGGCAATCGAATCTGCTTCTTTCCTTACGGCATCTGTATAAAATTCATCGTACTCAAAGATAAAATATTCCTTTTCATCATGAATAAAAGTACCGATCTGAGTACCGTGTCCGTAATTGGAAGAACCGTCTTCAACGAATCCGGTATAAAAATCCAATTCACCTTCAGGAAAGACTGAAAGTGTTGCATCGAAGGTATATGCACCTGCACTGATTATATACTCCGGTTTAGAAGGTTGCATTACACTCGAAGATCCACCAATAGATCCTCCCGATGCACTCGCAAACATTCCTACCACTCCAAAACATATAAGGAGAACAATAAGTCCATATAGTGCATTATAAAGAGGAGTACTTTTTATTTTTTTCATTTGTTTGCTCCTTTTATTTTGATACCACTCTGATAATCTCCTCTGCAGACATCTTCTCACACACGTTCGAGAAGGCTTCTGCATAGTCGATTTTCTTACTTTGTGATTGATTTATAATCTTCGGTATATCGTTCTTAAAGAACGTCGGAAAGCCTTTCGGCTTGCCTTTTTCATCAAGCTCCTCATATACCAGGATAGCTTCCTTCGTTACTTCAACGTATACCGTTATTCGTCTGTAAAGCTGTTTTAATGATTCTGAACGTCTGAATTGTAAGTGTGCAAACCATTTCCACAAAGGCTTTGATGACGTTATAATAATAAGCTCACCATTAAAAACCTTGTTTCCGTATCTTGCTTTTACACTCGATGACGTATGGTTATCAAGGATTTTTAACAGATCCTCAAAATTATCTTCATATTGTGTATCTCGGAGATCATCAAATATCATACATTTTTGACCGAGATAGTCCTGCATCAGATCGTTGCTTGATGAAGAGATGCAATAGTCAAGGCCTCGCCCTGCTGCAAACTTCTTTGCATAGGTCGTTTTGCCTGTTCCTGGCTCACCCTCGATAAACATAACGTCAATATTTCTATTTGACTCGAGGCTGAGTAATTGACAATGCATTTTCCACAGTTTTTCAAGTGTGTTAAATGCCGTCTTTTTCTCTGCTATCGGCAGAGTATCTATGTATTTTAATTGCTCTGCATAAGAATACTTTTTGAAATCTCCGAGGATCTTCGACTTCTCAATTTCAGCTTCGAAATCGAAATTCGCAACCACCTCGGAAGGTGAATACTGATACTTATGCTTTTGCGAAGGTTGACCGTGCGTAAGATATAAAAGCATATCCGTTGCACGACCTTTGATTCGTTCAATCTGTGATTCTTGAACACCGAACCACTGAGCTACGATTTTACTGTCTACGCCACTTTTACCGAAATTGACGTAGATATGATAATGAGGTGATACGTCTTTATCCTTATCGTGCAGGATATAAGCGTATTTTTTTATAGTTTTATACCTACGGAGAATATCTCCGATTGGTTCCTTGAAATAGTCAACATTCGAAACAATTTCATACTGTTTTAACTTCATATTTTTACCCCCTGAAGATAAAAAAGTATTAAAGATTTTATAATCGCTTGTCAAAACGTGTAAACCCCTTGGGATAAGGTGGAATTCTTCCACCTTTTATCCCGGGTTTTCCACCTTTTGCCTACGGCGTTGGACAAGCCCCAACGCCGTAGGCATTATGTAGATATTTAAAAAGTATAGAAATACCTCTTGTGAGAATGTGGAATCAAGGTTGAAAATAAAGCTATTTTTCCACCTTTTCCACCTTTTGCCCAATGTAAAAATATCTTACAAAGGAAGAATCAATTATTCGACTCAGAAGGTTCTTTTTCAGGGTAAGGCTCTGCAATAAGCGAAAGAGCTGTTACACGTCCCTGATACGAAGGATCTCTACCGTTGAATTTTTCAAGCTTGAAATACTTTACTTCAACAGGAATAATCATATCGTTTGCACCGATAAAGAAATTGATAGCACGCTTGTCTACTCCTTCCTTCTGATAAGTAACCTCTCTCTTGTAAATTCTTACATCAACATTTGCCATTTTCTTTTCCTTTCTGTCTATACGACTTAAAAATTTTATTTATAAGGCTATACGCCATCAAATCAAATTTTTGTTTACACGAATATTTGTAACAAGATCTTCCTTGGAGGGTGCAAATTCATAGATATTGCCTCTGACGAAATATCTGAGAATCGAAAAATGATCTCCGAGATGAGTCATGCCGTCTAAAAAGTGAGAAGTCCCTAATGCACATTTTCTTTTTATTTGATTCAAATTCCAATTTCTTTTGAATTTGAAATAAAAATGATAATGCACCTTACCTTCAGGATTCTTCGGTTGATGCTTTATATAGGCATATTCTAAAATTTCTTTATTTTCACAAAATGAAATAAGCTTGTCTGTTGCATTTTGATCCCAAGAAATTAAATGCCATTGATTACACGATTTTTGCATATTTTAACCCCCTGCAAAATTTGTTTTCCCCTCAAATGAGGGGGTGACAACGGTGTATCGCTACACCGTTGTCGGAAGATGAGTGAAAGTCGCCTTTTCTTTCCCTCAACCTCTGCTCGCAGAGGCCGAGGAAAAGAAAAAATCTTAACAAAATCACAAGTTTTTCACTTGATCATCTGTTAAGATAGATTATAAACTATTCAAGAAGAATAACAAATCCCTTTTCTATTGACTTTTCCTTAAAAATCTGTTAAAATATTAAGTTGTAATATAAAAATTAAGATGGGATGGTGTTTTCTTATGCTTGATAACATTGTTGAAAAGGTGCTGGTATCCGAGGAGGAGCTTGACAGAGCTGTCAGCCGTATTGCTGACGAGATCAACCGTGATTACGCAGGCGATGACAAGCGCCTTGTTTTGCTCTGTATTCTTAAGGGCTCGATCGTTTTTATGGGCGATCTTATGAAGAAGATCACCGTTCCGCTTGAAATTGATTGTATGCGTGTGTCCTCTTATGGCGCAGGTACGTCCTCGTCGGGCAACGTTAATATTATAATGGATATAATGCGTTCTGATCTTCACGACTGCGACCTGCTTATCGTTGAGGATATTATCGATAGCGGCAGAACGCTTGCTTATCTTACTAAATATCTTATCACCAAGGGTGCAAAGAGCGTAAAGACCTGTACTCTCCTTGACAAACCCAGCCGTCGTGTTGTAGAGTTTGTGCCCGATTATATCGGCATTGAGATTCCTGACGAGTTTGTTATCGGATACGGCCTTGATTATGATGAAAAATACCGTGCGCTTCCCTTCGTGGGTGTTCTGAAGCCTGAGGTTTATGGCGGAGAAGATGCTTAAGGTAGGACTTTATACCCTTGGCTGCAAGGTTTCGCTTTACGAGACCGAGGCGATAGGCGAGGCGTTTGAGAGGGCGGGCTATCTTGTTGCTCCCTTCAACGAGGTCTGCGACGTGTATGTGATAAACACCTGCACCGTCACCGCCGAGAGCGACGCAAAGTCAAGGAAGTATATAAGACGTGCCATAAGAAAAAATCCCGAGGCTATAGTAATCGTTATCGGCTGTTACGGTCAGCGTGCGCCCGAGGAGGTAGCGGCCATCGAGGGTGTCAGCGCTGTTCTCGGAACGCAGGACAAGATGAAATGCGTTGAGATCGCCGACAGGCTGTTGAATGCAGAATGCAGAATGCAGAATGCAGAATCAGACTCGCCTTCCAAGAGAGGCGTCACAATAGGTGACAGAGAGGTTTCTACCGCAGGTGACGGAGAAGCTCTCACATCAGACAACGCACCCGTAGGGGCGAGCATTGCTCGTCCGCCCGTTTCCCAAGCCTTCCCTGCCTGGGAAGGTGACAGCCGCAGGCTGACGGATGAGGTCTCTACTGCAGAAATTCACGTTAGCTCTCTTGACGGCGCAACCTTCGAGCCCATGTGCGTAAATAAGGCGCCCAGAACCAGAGCCTACGTTAAGATCGAGGACGGTTGCGAGTGTAAATGCAGCTATTGTGCTATCTCGCCTGCCCGTGGACCCGTCCGCTCCAAGCGACCCGAGGAGGTTATCTCCGAGGTTGAGGGGCTTTACAGAAACGGAACGCTGGAGATCGTTCTCACAGGCATTGAAACAGGCTCATACGGTGCTGATTTTGATGAAAAATACGACCTTGCCGACCTGATCTGCCAGCTTGACAGGCGGGGCAGCTGCGAGAGGATCCGCCTTGGATCTATGGCTCCCGAGCTTCTTTCGGCAGGCTTTATCGACAGAATTTCTGACACCAAAATTATGGTGCCACACATACATATCTCAATGCAGTCGGGCTCCGACAGTGTGCTTCGTGGAATGCGTCGCCGCTATAACAGAGGCATGGCGCTGAAGAACATAGAGCATATCAGGGCGAAAATGCCCGACGTAATGTTCACCGCCGATCTTATGGTCGGCTTCCCGGGTGAGAGCGAGGAGGACTTCCTCGATACCATGCGGTTTGTCAGCGAGGCAGGGCTGCTTGATGCCCACGTTTTCGCCTATTCGAAGCGTGAGGGAACGCCTGCCGCAGAGTATGAAAATCAGATTCCCGAGCAGGTAAAAAAGGATCGCTCCGCAAGGCTTATTGCCGAGTGCGCCCGTGTGAGAGATGAAATTCTCTCATCGGTAATTTCTCGTGGCAAGCCGCTCTCCTGCATTCTTGAAACCGAGCAGCGTGGCGTCTACACCGCCCACTCCGACTCCTATATTGAGGTGAGGGTAAAGGGCGATAAGGGGCTTTCGGGAACTCTGGTTTCAGTCAAGCCCATAAGCCATGAAAACGGCATAATTTATGGCGAAATTATCAAAAATGACAATTAATATTTACATTTGATTATTAAAATTTCTCTATTTTGAGGTGAAAATAATGGAAAACACAAAAAAGACAATGGACAAAATTGTTGCTCTCTGTAAGAACAGAGGCTTCATCTTCCCCGGTTCGGAGATCTACGGCGGTCTTGCTAACTCCTGGGACTACGGTCCTCTCGGCGTTGAGTTCAAGAACAACGTAAAGAGAGCTTGGTGGAAGAAATTCGTACAGGAGTCCCGCTACAACGTTGGACTTGATGCGGCTATAATTATGAACCCCGAGACCTGGGTTGCTTCGGGTCACGTTGGCGGCTTCTCCGATCCTCTTATGGACTGTAAGGGCTGTAAGGCTCGTCACAGAGCGGACAAGCTTATCGAGGACTACGCATTCCAGAACGGTCTTGACGACAACCCTGCATCCTGGAGCTTTGAAGAAATGGCTTCCTATATTAAGGATAAGGGCATCGTTTGTCCTATCTGCGGCGGCAACGACTTCGCCGACATCAAGAAGTTCAACCTTATGTTCAAGACCTTTATCGGTGTAACCGAGGAATCCTCCAACACCGTATATCTTCGTCCCGAGACTGCACAGGGTATTTTCGTAAACTTCCCATCGGTGCAGAGATCCGCACGTAAGAAGCTGCCCTTCGGTATCTGCCAGATCGGTAAGTCCTTCCGTAACGAGATCACTCCCGGTAACTTCGTATTCAGAACCCGTGAGTTCGAGCAGATGGAGCTTGAGTTCTTCTGCAAGCCCGGCACCGACCTTGAGTGGTTCAACTTCTGGAGACAGTACTGCATCGACTTCCTTCTCGGCCTTGGCATGAGAGAGGAGAACATAAAGCTTCGCGACCACGAGCAGGACGAGCTTTCGCACTACTCGAAGGCTACGACCGACATCGAGTTCCTCTTCCCGTTCGGCTTCGGCGAGCTTTG